>NZ_JBQEOV010000005.1:2500-285000 GCF_052045435.1 Acidovorax sp. 22279 | reverse complement strand
TACCGCCTACGTCACGCTAGAACCTTGCTCACACCATGGACGTACGGGTCCTTGCTGCGATGCACTCATTAAGGCAGGTATCGCCAAGGTCGTCGCATCGATTGCCGACCCCAACCCCGCAGTGGCGGGCAATGGGTTTGCACGCCTGCGCGCGGCGGGGGTTGCTGTAGAGATAGGGCAATGGGCGGAAGCATCCAGGGAGCTGAACCTGGGATTTTTCAGTCGGATGATTCGAAAAACGCCCTGGGTCCGCATGAAAGCAGCCGCCTCGCTCGACGGTGTGACCGCCTTGCCCAATGGAGCAAGCCAATGGATCACCGGTCCCGCCGCCCGTACCGACGGACATGCATGGCGCGCAAGGGCTTGCGCGGTGTTGACCGGCACCGGGACCGTACTCGCAGATAACCCACGACTGGATGTGCGGGATGTACCCACCGATCGGCAACCCGCACTCGTTTTGGTGGATAGCGAGCTAGCTGTTCCTCTGGATGCCTTGCTTTTCGCAGCGAACCGGCCGGTTTATATCTATACAGCCTTTGCACACGAGAAAAGGCGTAGCGCGCTCGAAGCCCTTGGCGCCACCGTGATCACTTTGCCGAATAGTGCCGGCAAGGTGGACTTACCCGCGATGGTGCAAGACCTCGGGCGCAGGGAGATCAATGAACTGCACGTGGAAGCAGGTTACAAGCTCAATGGTTCGCTGCTGCGCGAAGGACTGGTCGATGAACTACTGGTCTATCTCGCCCCCAAGCTGATGGGCGAGGGTATGGGATTGGCCCAGATAGCTCCCTTGGCGACACTTGCAGAGGCACATGCCCTCAGCTTCCATACGGTAGACAGGATCGGGGAAGACCTGCGCGTCCTTGCACGCTTGCAGGGGCGCGACAGGTTCTGAAGAAATCGCTGCGTAACTGATCGCGGAATTTTCCGCCAATCAAAGTTGCGCCCGACCGGCTGTCACTCCATCATGTGACTGGCGCAAAAAAATCCCGCCAGAGCGCGACACGGATAATCCCGCTCTATGGCACTTATCACCTTACTGGACGCCCAACTCGCATTTGGGCATGTTGCACTGCTGGATCACGCCGGCTTTTCCCTGGAGACCGCTGAGCGGGTTGGCCTGATTGGCCGCAATGGTGCGGGAAAGTCTTCCCTACTCAAAATCCTGGGAGGACTTGCCAAGCCGGATGATGGCTCTTTGCAAGTTCAGCAGGGGGTACGCATTGCCTTCGTCGCACAGGAGCCGACGTTAGACCCCGATGCCACCATTTTCAAGGCAGCCTCCGAAGGCCTGCAACGCGTGATCGCTATCCGCGATCAATACCTCTCGGGAGCGGACGGACTGGATCTGGATGCATTGCAATCGGAGATCGAGGCCTACGACGCCTGGAACTGGGAGCAGCGTGTCGAAGAAACCCTGCAGAGGTTGCATCTCGACCCGGAAGCCGTGGTCGGAGCACTCTCTGGCGGCACCAAAAAACGCGTGGCGCTGGCGCAGGCGCTGGTGGCACGCCCTGACGTGTTGCTGCTCGACGAACCCACCAACCACCTGGATCTGGACTCCATCGAGTGGCTGGAAGACCTGCTGCTGGACTTTCCGGGCAGTGTCGTGACCATCACCCACGACCGGTCGTTCCTTGACCGTGTGGCCACCCGCATCGTGGAGCTGGACCGCGGTCAATTGCGCTCCTACCCCGGTAACTTTGCTCAATACCAGATTCAGAAAGAAGAGCAGTTGGCGCAGGAGGCAGTGATCGCCGCCAAGGCCGACAAGCTCCTGGCACAAGAAGAAATCTGGATTCGGCGTGGCGTGGAAGCGCGCCGCACCCGCAGCCAGAGCCGTATCAGCCGCTTGGAACAGTTACGCGCCCGGCGGGAGGCTCGCCGTGAGGTCGTTGGCAGTGTGCGCATGGATGTCGCCACCGGAAGCTCCAACGGCTACCAGGGCAAGATCGTGGCGGAACTGCAAGGAGTGAGCAAAGCCTTCGGCGACAAAACCATCGTTCACAATTTCTCCGGGACGATACTGCGCGGGGACAAAGTGGGCTTGATCGGCCCGAACGGCGCCGGTAAAACCACGCTGCTCAAGATGATCTTGGGCGAACTGCAGGCCGACAAGGGCACCATCCGGCAGGGAGCGAACCTGCAAGTAGCCTACTTTGACCAGATGCGCCACGCCGTCAACCTCGACGCCACATTGGAAGACTTCATCAGCCCTGGCAGCGAATGGATCGAGATCGGCAATCAGCGCAAACACGTCAAGAGCTATCTGAGCGACTTTCTGTTCTCCCCCGCGCGCGCGCACTCCCCAGTGCGGTCGCTGTCCGGCGGGGAACGCAACCGCCTGTTGCTCGCCCGGCTGTTCGCCCGACCGGCCAATGTGCTGGTGCTGGATGAGCCCACGAACGACCTGGACATTGACACCCTGGACCTGCTGGAGGAATTGCTCGAAAACTACGAAGGCACGGTGTTCTTGGTCAGCCACGACCGCACCTTTCTCGACAACGTGGTGACCAGCACCCTCGCTTTTGAAGGCAACGGCCTGTGGCGCGAGTACGAAGGCGGCGTACAAGACTGGTTGCTCCAATCCAAACGCAGTCGGTCACTGCAAGCTGCTGCAACGTCCTCCAAACCACCTACACCGGAAGTTTCAGATCAAAGCACGCCGGAGCGCATATCAAATAAGCCTGCACAGCTATCAAAAAAGAAGCTGAGTTACAAAGAGCAGCGCGAACTGGATCAGCTGCCTGGCCTGATCAGTGCGCTAGAGACGGAACAGAAATCCCTTCAAGACGCACTTTCCGACGGCTCACTCTTTGGTACTGACCCCACACGCGCGGCAGCCATGACAAGCCGAGCAGCCGCCATCGACGAGGAGCTGATGACCGCGTTGGAGCGCTGGACAGCACTCTCTGAATAGGCGCCAAACCGGTTCATGGCGCGAGGCTCTGGCGGGGACACACATGGTGAAGGCCCGCCGCCAGGGCTCGGTAATCGCCCTTAAATCCGGTGGTGCAGGCGGTCCGTTGTTCCGCGCAACCGGGCAATCAAGGCAGGAGCAATCTGCCCCAGCGGCAGCACCTCGTCGGCGGCACCGTGGGCAATGGCTTCCCGCGGCATGCCAAACACGATGCAGGTCGCCTCATCCTGCACATAGTTGTAGCTGCCGGCGTCTTTCATCTCCCGCATGGCAACAGCGCCATCGTTGCCCATGCCCGTGAGCATGATGCCAAATGCGTTGCGCCCCACCACCGCCGCTGCGGACTTGAAGAGTACCTCGACCGAGGGCTTGTGGCGATTGACCGGAGGGCCATCGTCCACCACCGCCACATAGTTGGCGCCACTGCGCGCCACATGGAACTGCGTGCCGCCCGGTGCGATGTAGGCATGGCCGGGCAGAATGCGCTCGCCATTCACCGCCTCCTTGACGGTGATCTGGCACAACCCGTTCAAACGGGACGCAAAACTGGTAGTGAACCCGGGAGGCATGTGCTGGGTGATCACGATCGCGGGCGAATCCGCAGGCATCTGGACCAGCACCTCCTTGATGGCTTCGGTACCACCGGTGGACGCCCCAATGCAGATGAGCTTTTCAGTGGAAAGGCGACCCAGCAGACCAGCTGCGGGTACGGCGTGGGGCAAAGGAGTGCCCCCCACAACACTGGAGGCTGGGCCTGCATCACGCACAGGGGCGCGGCGCACTTGCGCGACGGCAGCAACGCGGATCTTGTCCACAATCTGCGCCGCCAAATCGTTGAGCCCGCTGGCCAGCCCCACACGCGGTTTGGCCACAAAGTCGACGGCGCCCAACTCCAGGGCCTTCATGGTGACCTCCGCGCCACGCTCGGTCAGCGTGGAGATCATCACTACCGGAGTGGGCCGCAGACGCATCAAGCGCCCCAGAAAATCAATGCCGTCCATGCGTGGCATTTCAACGTCCAGGGTGATGACATCCGGATCCAATTCGCGAATCATCTCGCGCGCCACCAGAGGGTCGTTGGCCGTGCCAATGCACTCCATGTCCCGCTGGCGGTTGATGATCTCTGACAGCAGACTACGGACCAGCGCCGAATCGTCCACCACGATCACCCGGATTTTCCTGCTCATTAACTCAAACCTTTATCAAAACAGATCCACAGAACCACCCGATGTGGTCTTGGCAACAGTGGCCGCGTTGCCGCGAACCTCCTGGGCCACGAGGGCTTCGGGATGGGCATGCGCCAACCGTTTCACCATCGCTTTGCCGGTCACTGGAAAGAAAACCACCTTGCGCGGATAGATGTCGAGCACGTCCTCGGAGACGATCGGAATGCGCTCAGTGTGCAAATAGTTCAACACAAAATTCGTGTTGCGCTCACCCACATTCATGGTGGTGAAGTTGTGCATCACCTGGGCCCCTCCAAAAATCTTGGCCTGCATGGTTTCACGGCGTGCACCGAGCTTGAGCATTTCATTGATCAACAGCTCCATCGCGTAGGAACCATAACGCCCGGATGCGTCCGCCAGATCGCCGTCCGGCAGCATGAAATGGTTCATTCCTCCCACACGTGCGCGGCTGTCCCACAGGCAGGCAGCGATGCACGAGCCGAGCACGGTCATGATGACCATGTTCTCATCCGACACGAAATACTCACCAGGCAGCACCTTCACCGCGTTGTGCTGGAAGTGGTGATCAAGGTAAAAAAACGAGGCCTCTCCTGGCTTGCGGCTGCGGGCCTTGAGCTCCTGCAGCGACGACTCGCGCGCGGGCCCATTGCCAGAGCTGTAGATATCGGCGCTCAGCGGTGCAATACGCGGAGCGCGGCGCCTTTCGGAACTGCCGGGCACAGCAGCAGCATTGGAAGAGGATGAACCTGTTTGAATGTTGGTCATGGGTGCAATGTGCAGGACAACATGGACAGGTCAGCGGCGCTCGTACACCGTCTTGCCACGCAGGGAGAACAGGTCTTTGGACTCGCTGAAGTTCTCGGCGTGCCCCACAAACAACATGCCACCCGGCTTGAGCACGCGGTGGATTCTTTCCAGCACACGCCGCTGTGTAGGGGCATCAAAGTAAATCATCACATTACGGCAGAAAACCACGTCAAAGGGCTCCTTGAATGGCCAATCGTCGCGGATGAGATTCACGCTCATGAAGTCGATGGCACGCCGCAACTCCGGCTTGGCACGGACCATGCCCGCGTTCCCGCCTTTGCCTTTGAGAAAGAATTTCTGCAAGCGCTCAGGGCTCAAGCCCTTCACACCGTCGAGCCGGTACACGCCCTGCGCCGCGGTGGCTAGCACGCGCGAGTCAATGTCGCTGGCTGTCAGTTTGAAAGATGCGTTGGCGCCGAGCGCCTCCAACGCGGTGATCACGATGGAGTAAGGCTCTTCGCCCGTGGAGGCAGCGTTGCACCAAACCCGCCAGTTGGCGGATGGCTTGGAGCGCAGGTGCGACGCGAAAATCTCGAAATGATGCTGCTCGCGAAAGAATGCCGTGAGGTTGGTGGTCAGCGCATTCACGAACTCCTGCCACTCCGGCCCGTCATGGTTCTCCAGCCAGCTCAGGTAGTCGTGAAAGCTGGTGTGCCCCGTGTCGCGCAGCCGCCGCGACAGGCGGCTGTAGACCATGGCGTGTTTGCCATCATGCAAGCTGATGCCAGCGCGCTGATAGATCAGCGCCTGCACACGGGCGAAGTCTGCATTGGTCCAGACAAATTCACGCCCCTGCGCCAGAGGGCCAGAGGGCGCTGCGGCTGCGGCATACGCAGGATCTACCCGGGCTGGGCCTGACCGGACTGACGCCGAAGCACTGGTGGTTTGGGCCATATTGATCGTCCGAGGGGAAGTCCTGTTCGCTCCAAAAGGTCTGCGAGCACAGCTCACAGCCTGACATGCGCCTGCGCCACCACTGGCTGCTGACTGCTACGCCTTATTCGTTGGCGGTCACCAGGCCCATGTCCACGCTGGACATGAGCTTTTCAATATCCAGCAGGATCAGCATGCGCTCGCCCACGGACCCCAAGCCCAAGATGCAGCTGTTGTCGATCGCACTCTCGATATCAGGGGCCGAACGGATGCTTTCTGGTGTCAACTCCATCACATCGCTCACCGAATCCACCACAATGCCCACCACACGGTTGCGCAGGTTGAGGATGATGACCACAGTGAAACTGTTGTAGTCCGCCTGCGCACAGTTGAACTTGATGCGCATGTCCACGATGGGAACAATCGTGCCGCGCAAATTGACCACGCCCTTGATGAAGTCTGGCGCGTTCGCAATGCGGGTGGGAGGTTCGTAGCCCCGGATTTCCTGCACCTTCAGGATGTCGATGCCGTACTCTTCCTGGTCGAGGCGGAACGTCAGATATTCACGAGCACCCGTTGGTGCAGCGTCTGCAGTTTTACCGATCACACTCATGGTGCATTCTCCTTTCATGGCGGCGCAGCGCCCCCAGGGGCGCCCGCACCTGTATCTAGTGGCGCGCCCGACGCACCAAGCCACCCGTGTCCAAAATCAAGGCCACGGTGCCGTCACCCAAAATGGTGGCGCCCGACACATTGGGCACCTTGCGATAGTTCGATTCCAGATTCTTGACGACCACCTGGTGCTGGCCGAGCAACTCATCCACCAGCAAGGCCACACGGCTTCCGTCAGCCTCGACCACCACCATGATGTTGCTGGATTTGTTAAGGTCAAAGCGCGGAACCTGGAAGATCTTCTCCAGCGCGATGACAGGCATGTATTCGTCGCGCACCTTGACCAGCTGCGAGCCTTGCGCCACGGTGCTGACATCGTCCGCATTGACCTGGAACGATTCCACCACCGACGACAGGGGAAGGATGTAAACCTCTTCGCCCACCCCCACCGACATGCCATCCATGATGGCGAGCGTCAGCGGTAGGCGAACGGACACCTTCATGCCGTAGCCCTCTGCAGAATCGATCTCTACCGAGCCGTTGAGCGCTGCGATATTGCGTTTGACCACGTCCATGCCGACCCCACGGCCTGACACATCGGTCACCTCATCGGCCGTGGAAAAGCCTGGAGCAAAAATCAGCTGCCAGACATCGGCATCGCTCATCTGATCGGACACCTCGATGCCGCGCTCCTGGGCCTTGCTGAGGATCTTCTCGCGCGACAGGCCACGACCATCGTCACGCACCTCGATCACGATCGACCCACCTTGGTGCGACGCCGACAAGGTGATGGTGCCGTGCTCGGATTTGCCCTTGGCAAGACGATCGGCAGGCATTTCAATACCGTGGTCGCAGCTGTTACGCACCAAGTGGGTCAGCGGGTCGGTGATCTTTTCGACCAAGCCCTTGTCCAGTTCGGTGGCTTCACCCAGGGTCACCAGCTCCACCTTCTTGCCCAGCTTGTTCGCCAGATCGCGCAGCATGCGCGGGAAGCGGCTGAAAACGATGGACATTGGAATCATGCGGATCGACATCACCGACTCTTGGAGGTCGCGCGTATTGCGATCCAGATCTGCCAATCCGGCCAGCAATTGCTGGTAGGCCCCAGCATCAAGGCCCCGGCTGTTCTGCGCCAACATGGCCTGCGTAATCACCAACTCACCCACCAGGTTGATCAGTTGATCGACCTTCTTCACATCCACCCGGATGGTGGTGGACTCCATCTGTGCTTGCATCGCCACCTTGGGCTCGGCGCTCGCCTTGGGCGCAGCTTTGGGAGCTTGCGCGACAGGCGCATGGGCAGCCGCCGCAGCTTCACCATGGGGAGCTCCGGGTGCGCCGTTGAAGAATCCATAAGGCGCTTCGCCCCCGGAGGTATCCACCGCAACCACAGGCTCGTCGTCTGCATCTGCGGCGGCAGCGTCACCAGAAGCGGCAGCATCACGAATCAGCACTTGCTCCTTGGAAACATGGAACGCAAACAGGTCCAGCAGATCATCGTTGGTGGACGTCGTTTCCACCGCAAAGACCCGCGTATTGGCCTGGCTGCCCGGGACATCGCGGATCGCCCCCAAACCGGGAATGTCTCGGAACAATTCTTTGATCGCGTCGGCCTGCTCGGGGCGGTCCAGTGGCCCGATCTGGATTTCCAGCTGCCGCACCTGCCCTGGCACAACAGGCGCGGAAACCTTGGGCGCAGGAGCCGGGGCTGCTGCCACCGGCGCGGGTGCAGGAGGAGGCGGCGCTGCGACCACAGGTGAAGCATCGCCGGGCACCAAGCCCGCCGCCAGGTCGCTGATTCGGCGAACCAGGGAGGTGGTGGAAACCGCCTCACCTTGTCCACCCGCCTGATGCCGTGCCAGCAGGCTGCGCGAAGCATCCGCAGACTCCAGGAGAACGTCCACCATCTGAGGGATGGGCTGCAGCTCATGGCGGCGCAGACGATCAAGCAGGGACTCCATCTGATGGGTCAGCTCGGCCACGTCAGAAAACCCGAAGGTGGCAGAACCTCCCTTGATCGAGTGAGCGCAGCGGAAGATGCCGTTGAGCTCTTCGTCGTTGGCACTGCTCAGGTCCAGATTCAGGAGCATCTGCTCCATCTGGTCGAGGTTCTCACCCGCTTCCTCGAAAAAGATCTGATAGAACTGGCTGAGGTCGAAGTCAGCGCCTGCACCTGATCCTTCTTGGTAGGTTTCCGCCATGGTGGGCTCCTGTGTACTAAATGATCTCAGTCAACCCGGCTCAGCGGATCACTTTCTGGATGACTTCGATCAGGCGATTCGGATCAAAAGGTTTTACCAGCCATCCCGTGGCACCCGCTGTGCGGCCCGCCTGCTTCATTTGATCGCTCGACTCTGTCGTCAGGATCAGGATGGGAATGGTCTTGAATTTGGGATGCTCGCGCAGTTTGCGGGTCAGGCCAATGCCATCAAGACGTGGCATGTTCTGATCTGCCAGCACCAGGTCAATGTTGTGCGTCTCAGCCTTTTCGAGGGCATCTTGCCCATCCACTGCCTCCACGACGTGATAGCCGGCACCAGTGAGGGTGAACGACACCATTTTGCGCATGGAAGGTGAATCATCAACGGCAAGGATCGATTGCATGTATGGCTCCAACTGACTTGAATATATAAGGTAACCAGTGATGTGAACGTCAAAACAGGTCCACAGAACCTGCATCCATCTCGCTTTGGGTGACAGGGTTCGGCCTGTCGGGCGCCATCTCCGCAAAGGGCGCGGCATCTTCACCTTCCTCATGCCCCATGGCTTCCGAGGCCAGCCGGAAGGCACAGCCCTGCAGCACCTTGGTGGTGTGCCATATCAGTTGGGATGCCATGTCTTGGAACTGCAGCTCAGTCACTGCGCTGCGCAACGCCGTACGCGCGGCCACCAACTCCGGGGAGTCCGCCACTACAGCATCCGTCAACATGGCGTTTGCCTCTCCAAACCGCTCCAGCAGGTTGTCGGTGGCGTGGTTCAGCAAGCCTTCCAGGCGGTGCAAGTCGTGCATCACGACCAACAAAGAGTCCTGCAGCTCTGCCGCCACCATGACGGGAACCTGGACAGCAGGTCCTCCAGGCGTTGTTAGCGTAGATTGCATCGTTTCTCCATCGCAGCACGTAGCAGCAAAACACGCAAATACACAGGACTACGATACTTGCATCAGTAACCTGCCAAGGCCCCCGAGCAAACCGGAGCATCCACGCCCATTGGACGCTGACGCACAAACCATCCCAACCGGACAAACACCCTTGTTTGTTCCAATTTGTATCCTATGATAGCGCTCCTATGGTCCCTGCAACACCAGACCAGACCCTTGAGATCCTCCATCTTGAAGATTCACCGGCCGATCACGAATTGGCAGCGCGTGCGTTGCGCCGATCAGGGCTCCGTTGCCACCTGCAGCGGGTTGACACCCTTTCTGAATTCCAAAGACTGACAGACAGCGGCCACTTTGACATCATCCTGGCAGATTACCGCCTGCCAGGCTTCACCGCATTGGATGCCTGGGCCCATGTGGCGCAAAAACCGCATCACCCACCTTTTGTGCTGCTTTCAGGTGCCATTGGCGAGCCTGCAGCAGTAGACGCCATGCGGCTCGGGGTAGCGGACTATCTGCTCAAGGACGATATCCAGCGCCTCCCGCATGTAATTGCCCGGACCCTGGAAGTGCACGAAGCACGCAACGCGCGCGAGCAGGCTATTGCCGAGCTGGGCACGTCGCAACGCCGCTTGGCCGAGTTGGCCGAGCATCTGCAGACCTCGATCGAGAATGAGCGGGCCGCCATCGCTCGCGAGATCCACGATGACATTGGTGGCGCACTGACCGCCGTACGCTTTGACGTAGCCTGGATAGGGCGCCACAGTACCGATCCCGCCATGCAAGAGCATGCCACCTCTGCGGTGGACATGCTGCAACACGCGATTGGCGCCAGCCAGCGCATCATGATGAACCTGCGCCCCCCCATCCTGGAACAAGGGCTGGTGGCGGCTGTCCAATGGCTGGCCGCGGGCTTTGAGCGCAGGACGGGCATCCCCACAAGGATGCAAAGCAGCAGCGAAACCATCGATACACCCACCGACATCCAATTGGTGGCCTACCGTACTGCCCAAGAAGCATTGACCAATATCTCCAAGCATGCGCAGCCCAGCAAGGTGGACATTGAACTGTCTGACAAGGAAGGGGTACTGACCCTGGAGGTCGCGGACAATGGCCGTGGCATGGATTCCACAGTTCGCGACAAACCAAAAGCCTTCGGCCTCAAGGGACTTCAAGAGCGTGCACGCACCGTAGGGGGATGGCTGGACATCAGCAGTCGGCCGGGCAAGGGCACGTCGGTCATTCTGTCCGTCCCGTTACCATCTCCTTCCACATCCGCTCCAGGAGATGCCCAGTGATCCATGTCGTCTTGTGCGACGACCATGCCGTATTGCGGCGCGGCATTCGCGACACACTCGCCGAAGCACCGGACATTCAGGTGACCGGCGAAGCGGGCGGGTATTCTGAGCTGCGTGAAGTTCTGCGCACGGCTGCCTGTGATGTGCTGCTGCTGGACCTGAACATGCCCGGACGCAGCGGCCTGGAAGTACTGGCCAGCCTGCGCGAGACCCACTCGACCATCCGGGTGCTGGTGGTTTCGATGTACCCGGAGGATCAATACGCGCTGCGCTGCCTCAAGGCGGGAGCCCAAGGCTACGCCAA
The DNA here is from genome assembly GCF_052045435.1 of Acidovorax sp. 22279. Taxonomy (NCBI): domain Bacteria; kingdom Pseudomonadati; phylum Pseudomonadota; class Betaproteobacteria; order Burkholderiales; family Comamonadaceae; genus Acidovorax; species Acidovorax sp. 22279. The sequence continues at coordinate 273,899 of NZ_JBQEOV010000005.1, read as the reverse complement.
CAAGGCTGGCGATCCGGTGGAGCTGATTGCGGCAGTGCGCACGGTGATGCAGGGGCGAAAGTACCTCACTGCCGAAGTGGCCCAGATGCTTGCGGACAGCCTGGCTCAACCCACGCCGGAGGTGCCCCATGCGGCGCTTTCCGAACGAGAGCTGCAAACCCTGGTCAAGATTGCATCGGGGCGGCGCCTGTCTGACATTGCCGATGAATTGATGCTGAGTCCTAAAACCGTGAGTGTGTACCGCTCACGGGTTCTCGAAAAATTGAAGCTTTCGAACAATGCTGAACTGACCGTTTACGCCATCCGCAATCAGCTGGTGTAACTAACGGCCCTACCTGCCAACAGAGAACAGATCTACGGCTTGTTGCATCAAAGCCAACACCGGTTGCTCCAGCATCGGCAACGTTGCTGCTATGCCCAGCATCCCCACCGTGAGCGTGACCGGGAAACCCACCGCATAGATATTCATTTGCGGCGCCACACGCGAGATGATGCCCATGGTCAGGTTGACGAAGAGCAGCAGCGCAATCATGGGCATGGCAATCCAGAGCGCACTGGAAAAGAGCGAAGCACCCAACTCATACAACCGCATCTGTCCCAACGCCTGCAGAAAATTTCCATCGACTGGAAAGCGGTCAAAACTTTTGACCACCGCCATCAATATCAACAAATGGCCATTGATGACAATGAAGAGCAGCATGGACATGTGGCCAAAAAACCGGGCCACGGCGCTGATCTGACCGTTGGACGTGGGGTCAAAGAACGATGCAAAGTTGAGCCCCATCTGCAGGCCAATGATTTCACCAGCCAGCTCAACGGCTGTGAACACCAGGCGAACCGAAAAGCCGATCGCCAGCCCCACAGCCACCTGCTGCGCCACCGTGCCCAGCGCCTCACGGCCGTTCACGCTGATGACAGGCTGCTCGCCCAGAACACCTTGCGCACACAAAGCCACAAGGAAAGCGAGACCGATTTTTACGCGCATGGGCACGACCCGCATGGAGAACACTGGGGCCACGGAAAACAATGCCAGCACGCGCAAAAAGGGCCACAGAATGGGAGACAGCCACGCCATGATCTGAGCTTCGGAGAAGGTGATCACGCCCCTCCTCCACCGGCGAGGCCTGGGTGCATTGACGGCCAAGGCACGGCCGCCCCCAGTGCTCGTCGCTGACTCCAGCAGCCCAGCATTGTCCTGAGGCCGCCAAGTGCCCAGATTGGCATGTGCTATCCAATCATCGACGGGATCGATTCGATTGTCCGGCGGATGAAGTCCACCAGGGTACTGAGCATCCAAGGCCCAGCAATCGCAAAAACGACCATGGCCGCAATCAGCTTGGGCACAAACGCCAGCGTTGCTTCATGGATCTGCGTGACAGCCTGAAAAATACTGACCAACAAGCCCACCGCCATGACCACCCCCAGCACTGGCATGGAAATCATCAGCAGCAGGGTGAGGGCGTCACGCCCAATGGTCAGCACCATTTGTGAAGTCATGGCGGAATCCTCTAGGTGACGAAGCTGGCGGCCAATGAGCCGATCAGCAGGTTCCAGCCGTCTGCCAGCACAAACAGCATCAGCTTGAACGGCAATGCCACCAACACCGGGGACAACATCATCATGCCCAGGGACATGAGGATGCTGGACACCACCATGTCGATGACAAGAAACGGGATGAAAATCATGAACCCGATCTGAAACGCCGATTTGAGCTCGCTGGTCACAAAGGCCGGCACCAGCACACGGATGGGCGCCGTCTCAGCAGTCACTTTGGGATCAAGACGTGCCAGCCTGGAAAACAGCGCAAAGTCAGATTGCCGCGTCTGCTTGAGCATGAAGCTGCGCATCGGCGCCTCTGCCCTGTCCAGCGCCTGTTCGAAGCTGATGGTGTTGTTGGTATAGGGAACGTAAGCGTCCTGGTACACACGGTCCAGCGTCGGGCCCATGACAAAAAAAGTCAGGAACAGTGACAGCCCGATGATGACCTGATTGGGAGGAGCCGATTGCGTCCCCAAGGCCTGACGCAGCAAGGACAGCACAATCACAATCCGTGTAAAGCCCGTCATCATCAGCAGCACAGCGGGCAAAAAAGACAACGCCGTGAAAAACAGCAGTGTCTGAATGGGTACCGAGTAGCTGGCGCCAGATGGCCCACTGCCAACAACCAGTGGCAATGCGCCCGGACTTTGAGCCCAAGCGGAGCCATGCGCCACCACGCTGGCAACAGCGACGGCCCAAGGCAAAGCACGCCCAGCTGTCCGCGCTACGCGCCTTGGAAGCAAGGATGTGTGCTCAGACATGCGCGGGCTTTCCAGAATCAGCGGACGCAGCTCGCATCTCGTGAGCAAACGATGGTTCTGTCGGGAGTGAAACGTTCACGGCGTCCCCAGCCCCCTTGGCCGCCACTGGTAGCACGTGGAGGCAACTGACCTGTTGAGCGGTGACGCCCAGCACCAGCCAAGTACGCGCATGTTCAGGGCCGACTTCCACCGTCACTACCCGCTGTTGAGGGCCGACGGCCACTGCAGACACCACGCGTGACGCCACCCCGGCAGCCAGCGTCCCCGAGGACTGGCGCTGCTGCAGCCGGCGCACAGCCCAGGGAAGCAAAGCCATGGCGCCCACAAAAAGCACCACGACCAGCAGCGTCTGGGTCATGCTCCCACTATCCACGGCTCACCCGCCGCAAACGTTCTGACGGCGTGACCACATCGGTCAGGCGGATACCAAACTTGTCATTGACCACCACCACTTCGCCTTGGGCGATAAGGTAGCCATTGACCAGCACGTCCATGGGCTCGCCTGCCAGTGCATCCAGCTCCACCACCGAACCTTGTGCCAGTTGAAGGATGTACTTGATGGGCACTTTGGTGCGCCCCAACTCCACCGACAGCTGCACCGGAATGTCCAGCACCATGTTGATGTCGTTGACGGTATCACCGCCCGCAGCACCGGAAAATGGTCGCACGGGCTCGCCGGAAAGTGGCCCTCCCTGCTCTGCGTCCGCCGGTTTTTCGTCCGTCCGCTTCTGCTCTTCGAGCGCCTCGGCCCAACCCGCAAACGGGTCGTCCGCGCCTGCGTCCTTGTTATCTTCTTCAGTTGCCATTTTTCTCTCCCAGCCAACTCATGTCCGAAGTGCGCAGGCACTCTTCAATGCGGATGGCGTACTTGGAATTGTGGGTTCCATACTGGCATTCAAAAATAGGAACCCCTCCGATCGATGCACGGATACGGGGCTCGCGGTCCAGTTCGATGAAGTCACCCGGCTTCATGGCCAGCAGTTGCTCTACGGTGGCATCGGCCTTCGCCAGCTCCGCCACCAGCGTAACCTCTGCGGATTGGATTTCACGCTTGAGCACATTCACCCAGCGGCGGTCCACCTCAATGGAATCGCCCTGCGTGGACGAATACAGTACATCGCGGATCGGCTCCAGCGTTGCATAAGGCATGCATATATGGATGGCGCCCGACAGGTCGCCAATTTCCAGCTGAAAGGCCGTGGACACCACGATCTCGCTGGGCGTAGCAATGTTGGCGAACTGGGGTTGCATTTCCGAGCGCTGGTATTCCAGCTCCAGCGGATAGATCCCCTGCCACGCCTTCTTGTACTCCGCGCAGATCACATCTACGAGCCGGTTGATGACACGCTGCTCGGTAGGCGAAAAATCACGCCCCTCAATGCGGGTCTGGAACTTACCGACCCCACCATAGAGGGTGTCAATGATGCCGAAGACCAGCGAAGGCTCACAGACGATGAGTCCGCTGCCTCGCAGGGGGCGGATCGCCACGATGTTGAAGTTCGTCGGCACCGCCAGCTCTCGCAGGAAAGCACTGTAGCGTTGCACCGACACGGTCCCCACCGAAATTTCAGGACTGCGGCGGATGAAGTTGAAGAGTCCGATGCGGAAGTTGCGTGCAAACCGCTCGTTGACGATTTCCATCGTCGGCATGCGGCCACGGACAATGCGCTCCTGGCTGGAGATGTCGTAATTGCGTACCGACCCCGCCTCAGCCACTTCCTCAACGGACTTCTGGCTCTCGCCAGTGACCCCTTCCAGAAGGGCATCAACCTCTTCCTGCGAAAGAAATGAATCACTCATGGCTGGTCCTTACCCGGCTGGCTCATTGGATGATGAAGCTCGAAAAGAGCACCTTGCGCACAGGATTGCGCTCTGTGCGCTTGCGCGCGGCGGGGCGTTCCTCTGCATCTCCGTCCTGCTCAGCGGCGGCGGCAGCCTTTGCACGCTCACGCTCTGACGGCACCGAGTAGCCCAGAGGGCGCGAGACTTCGCGCAAGACGTCGGTAGCGAGCTTTTCCTTGCCCTCGCGCTGCAGCAGCTCTGTGGACGTGCGTTGCGACACCAGCATCAGGATTCCACTGCGGATCGACGGCAGGTACTGCTTGACCTGTTCTGCAGTCTTTGCATCCTCCAGCTCCAACGTAATGCCGATCTGCGCAAAGCGATCACCGCCAGGATCAGCCAGATTGACCACCATGTTTTCCAGGGGCAGGAAGGTGGGGGCTACCTTGGGCGCCTCCTTGTGAGCCGCAGGTGCACCGCCGCCCTCTTCGTCCTCAGCGGCATGCGACCGACTGGAGATGTACCATGCTGCTGCGCCCCCTCCGATCACTAGCACAGCCACCACCACGCCGATGATGATCAACAGCATCTTCTTGCTTTTGGCGGGTGCGGCTGCTGCGGGAGTATTGGCTGACACAATGGAATTCCTTGCGATAGGGAACAGGCAGAACAGACGCTATCAAAGTGAAAGCACAAACTGTTAGCCCATTATGGGTCGGGGGTGTAACCAATAATAGCCAGAATAAAAGCCCAAAACCATGGCATTCACCGCGCTCGCCTAGACTGCGGAGACGGGAGCAGAACTACCGACCGCCCACATCACCCCGCAGAATCAGACGAAGACGTCCACGGCCCGGTCTGTCGCCCCACCACCACGCGCCAGCGAGGCTGTGCCAGCAGGCACGGCAGATACCACCTGCGCCTGGCGTGCCCCGTCGCGAGGTCGCTGTTGCCCCGCCTCGCCACCACCGGCACTGTCGCGTGCCGATGTGCCCACCGACATGCCAGACAACACCAAACCCTCACTGCGCAACAGATCACTCAACTGCGCCATGCTCTGGTCCAGCAGCTCCCGCGTCTGCTGCTGGTCGCTGCGGAATGAAACGTGCGCTTCGTTGCCCGACAGAGACACCGACACCTCCACCGGCTGACCATCACGCTGCAGCGTCAACTCCGCGTTCTGGGTCTTCTGGTTCACCCAGTAGGCCACCTGTTCGGCCACCTGCTCTTCTGCACCCAAGGCGTTAGGGTCTGCAAAGACCGTTGCATCGGTGAAGTTACTGGACTCCACAGGAGATGCGCCCAATGCGCTCTCAGACCATGCCCCCCCATTTCCCGGGTTCTCACCGGCAGAGTGCCCACCAGCAGCGAATTCGGGCGTCCGTGCAGAAGCGCCGGCTGTCAACAGACCATCGGCAAGATGCGTGACTCCTTCGAAGCCAGTAGCTGCGGATGACAGCCCGCCCACGCGCTCAGAAGATTGAGCCCCAGTCGATGCGGCCTGGGCAGAGCGCTCAGTCATCGCCTGTGAAAGCGCAGCGGCCGCCGGAGTGTGTCCCATTGAATGAGGTTTCAACTCGCCAACCGTGCCTTGCCCCAAACTGACGTCCCCCGAACCTGAAAGCCCAGTGCGGAGCGCCGCGACGTTCTGCAACCGAGAGAATGTACGACCAGCCATGGACGTCGCGCCCAAAGGTTGCGCATCCTTAATGTCTGCAGCAGAGTCCAACATCGCCGTCTCTGCCACCAAGCCTTGGGTACGGCCAAATGGCGTCCACTCGCCCCCAAAACCTACTGGAGACGCCCCCCCCGCACCCAAAGCGGTAGCGAGGCGCGAACCACCGTCAGTGCCTGTGGAGGCCGGAGGAGCGACATTGGCCGAAGCCATGCCCAATAACCCTTGCCATGCAGCCACCGCAGAGGCGTCTACAGCCGTGGATCCGACGCCAGGAAGGCCGTCCGCAGAGAGAACAGCCGATCCTGCCGAGCCCAGTACGCCCCCCTCCTCCACCTCGCCCCCCAACGCCGCCAGCAAAGCCAAAAAACCACCACCAGCCGCAGGATCGCTAGCGTCTGCGACAGCAGGCTGGGCCGATGATTTGGCGCGAGTCGTGTGGGCGGGCTGGGTGCCCTGCGAGGAGGCTACTTTGGTCGGTTCCATGTTCAATTCTCCTGGCCCGCGTTGCGATACTGCAGCGCGGCGCGTTCATCGGTCTGTTTTTGGTCTCTGCGCTGTTGCTGCAGAGCGAGGTCGTTGCGTCGCTTGTCTACCACCTTACGCAGACTGGCCAAACGCAGCTCTGCATCTAACAGAGCACGCTGGGCAGCTTGCACCCGCGCAGACTGGTCACCCACCACACTGGTCTGGATGCTGGCCGCATGACCCAGCCTGTCCATGAAGTGGTAGTGGTGGTACATCACTTCGGGCTGCATGGCCGTATCTGCCTTCATGCCCCAGCGTGACTCGGTTTCACGGGCGTAGTCTTCCAGCTGATCGAGCTGGGCACGTGCTGCCTGCTCGGCAGCCAGCGTGTCCTGCAGCACCTTGCGGGCATCGTCCCGCTTGCGAGAGGCCACTTCGACGGCGACAGAGAGGGCGCTAAGGTTGGACATGATGGCTTCCCTTGTCCGCCGTCAATGGTCCAGCACCGCCGCCATGGCGGCTACGCTGTGGTCCATGGAGGCCGCCTCGTACATGTCCTGCTGCAGAAAACCCGCCATCTGTGGCTGCAGGCGGATAGCCTCATCCAATGCTGGGTCGGAGCCGCTCATATAGGCCCCCACCTGCACCAGATCCCGGCTCTTCTGGTAACGCGAATACACCGCACGAAACCGCCGCGCCAAGTCAAAATGCCCGCGAGACACCACGTTGTGCATCACCCGCGATGCCGATTGCTCAATGTCGATGGCCGGGAAATGCCCGGTCTCAGCCAGGGCACGCGACAACACAATGTGCCCATCCAGAATGGCACGGGCAGCATCCGCGATCGGGTCCTGCTGGTCATCACCTTCCGATAGCACCGTATAAAACGCTGTGATTGAGCCGACACCATGCAGGCCGTTGCCGCTGCGCTCGACCAGCTGCGGCAGCTTTGCAAAACAGGACGGCGGATACCCTTTGGTTGCTGGCGGCTCGCCGATGGCCAGGGCAATTTCCCGCTGCGCCATTGCATAGCGGGTCAGTGAATCCATGAGCAGCAGCACATGCTGCCCTTTGTCGCGAAAATGCTCCGCCACCGCAGTCGCGTAGGCCGCCCCCTGCATGCGCAACAACGGCGGCGCGTCGGCAGGTGCAGCCACCACCACGGACCGTGCGCGGCCTTCCTCGCCCAGGATGTCTTCGACAAACTCCTTGACTTCGCGCCCCCGCTCCCCAATGAGCCCCACCACAATCACATCGGCCTGGGTGTAGCGTGCCATCATGCCCAGCAGCACACTCTTACCCACCCCGGAGCCTGCAAACAGCCCCAGACGCTGACCCCGCCCCACGGTCAGCAAGGCATTGATGGCGCGCACGCCAGTATCCAAGGGCTCACGCACCGGATCCCGATCCATGGCATTGATCTGCCGCCGCCCCATGGGCTCCGACACGACATCCTGCACCGGTCCACCATGGTCGAGGGGCAGGCCTTGCGCATCCACCACGCGACCCAACAAGCCGTCGCCCATGGGCAAACGAAGCACCCCGGCGCGTTGTACGGGCCGTGGAGGCTCGCCCAAGCTGGGCGTGGGGATATATGGCGCAGCCGGCACCACACTCGCGCCACTGGACAGCCCATGGATATCGCCCGCCGGCATCAAAAACGCACGGTCGGCAGAAAACCCGACGACCTCAGCCAACACCGGCGCGTGCCCTGGCATTTGCACCATGCACTGCGACCCCACAGGCACGCGGATCCCCACCGCCTCCAGCACCAGTCCCGTCAGTCGGGTCAGCGTACCCCGCGTCTCCAACGGCGCGCCTTCGGCCACGCGCTCGCGCGCGTCGTCCATGAAGCGGGTCCAGGCAGAGTCAAGGTCGACGGTCATCGCCATCCCCAAGCGTCTCGTCGTCCCAGGGTGACTGCAGCCCCAGCGACGCAATGGCACGCTGCCACCGTTTGTCGATGCTGCCATCAACGACCGTGCCCGCCGACTCCACCATGCAGCCGCCAGCAGGCACAGCGGCATCCGCCATCCACTGCACGCCAGGCGCGTTGATCTCTTCGCGCAGAGGCTGGGCCATGGCCTCCATATCCTCCGGATTGAGCCGGACGGTGGCTGGCCGCCCTTCCGTGACCAGCATGCCCACGGCCTCCCGCACCACCGGCAACAAGGCATTGGGATTGACCGACAGTTCCTGGCGCACCACCTGGCGCGCGATGTCACACGCCAGCTCCAGCACCTGCTGCGCCATGTGCTGCTGCATGTCGATCAGGCTGGCTTCCAGTGTCTGCAGCACGCTTTGCATGCGCTGTGCCGCCTCTTGTCCCTGCTGGGCAATGTATTCATCCATGCGGCGCTGCCACTCGAGCGCCGTCTGCGCCTGCCCTTGGGCAAAGCCCTCTGCATACGCATCGTCGCAAGCCTGCTGGACAAGCGCCTGCTGTGCCGCTTCATCCAGCTCGACGGGCAGCTCCGCCACAGGTTCCGGCTCGGGCTCTGGCTCGACCAGATCGGAGCCGTCTACGGCGGCAAACTTCCACTGCTTGAAGTCGCCGACTTCCTCGCTGGGAATGAACCGCGAATAGGACCGCTGGTTAGACGAAGGCATCATCACCACCGCCTCCGATCACGATCTGGCCTTCGTCAGACAGGCGACGCACCGTCTTGAGGATTTCCTTCTGCTGCGCCTCGACCTCGGACAGCCGCATCGGGCCGCGCGATTCGAGGTCTTCGCGCAGCGCGTCGGCTGCACGCGAAGACATGTTGGAAAGGAATTTTTCGCGCAGTTCGGGCACTGCGCCCTTGAGAGCCACGATGAGGGTTTCGGATGCCACTTCCTTGAGTACCGTTTGAATGGCCTTGTCGTCCAGCTTGAGAACATCCTCGAACACGAACATCTTGTCCATGATCTTCTGCGCCAGGTCAGGGTCGTAGCCCCGGATGGATTCGAGCACCACGGCGTCCATGTTGCCGCCCAGCAAGTTGATGATCTCTGCGGCAGCCTTGACGCCGCCCAGCGAACTCTTGCGGATCTTGTCCCCGCCCGCCAGCACCTTGAAAAGCACTTCGTTCAGGTCCTTGAGGGCTGTCGGCTGGATACCTTCGAGCGTGGCCACACGCAACAGAATTTCGCTACGCTGGCGATCCGTCAGGTGCATCAGGATGCCCGAGGCCTGGTCGCTGTCCAGATGTACCAGGATGGCAGCAACGATCTGCGGGTGCTCGTTACGCAGCAGTTCAGCCACTGACAGCGGATCCATCCACTTGAGACTCTCAATGCCCGAGACATCTCCGCCCTGCAAGATCCGGTCGATCAGCAGTCCCGCCTTGTCATCGCCGAGCGCGCGCTTGAGCACAGCGCGCACGTAATTGCCGGTGTCGGATACCAACAGGCTTTGCGCTGCGGCCGCGTTGGAGAATTTGTTGATGACCTCGTCCACCTTTTCGCGCGACACCGAGCGCATGCGCGCGATGGTCTCGCCCAGCTTCTGCACCTCTTTGGGCGAGAAATGCTTGAACACCTCGGCCGCCTCTTCCTCGCCGAGGGACATCAGCATGATGGCGGCATCGTGGAGTCCTTGGTCGTCCATGGTCGTGGTCCGTGCAATCGGTAGCGGCGACTAAACGGGCTCGCCGTTCAGCCAGGTCTTGAGAATATTGGCGACCGCGACCGGATTCTCCTTGGCCAGCGTACGCGCATCTTCCAGGCGCAGCTGCTCGGGGGTCGCGGGCAACACTTCGTCCTTGCGGGCGGGCGCTGCCAATGCCGGGCGCTCGGGTGTTTCTGCCTCCAGCGCGTCCAGCTGTCCACCTGCCACCGGCTTGGCGGCACCGGCCTTGGCCGGCGCTGGGCCCTTGAGCGCAGGACGCACCAGTCCCATCAGCACCAGGGCAGCAAACAGAACCGCACCTACGGGCCAGGCAAAGGTCTTGGCCAGATCAACCACCTCAGGCTGCTTCCAAAGCGGGGTGTCTGTGGTGGGCACTGCAGTCACCTGGAACGGCGTATTCATCAGATTCACCGAATCACCGCGTTCGCGATTGAAGCCAATGGTTTCACGCACCAGCGCCGTCATCTGCTCGATCTGCTCGGGCGTCAGCGCCTTGGTCACGGTCTTGCCCTTGTCCTCGGCCGACTGGTAGTTGACCACGACCGCAGCACTCAGCCGCTTGACTGCGCCTGTACTGCCACGGACCACTTTCACCGTCTTGTCCACTTCATAGTTGGTGGTGGACTCGCGCTTGTTGGACTGCTCCTCAGTCCCCTGTTGGCCGCCCGCGTTGGGCGCAGGGTTGGCGCCATTGATGGGCGCTGCAGACGGAGCGGGAGGCTGATTGGCAACCGCACCGGGCACACCCGTGGCGGTCTTCGTCGCGCTGCCACGGCTTTCCAGCACCTGCTGGCTGCGTACGGCGCTGGAGTCTGGCGTCTGGTTGGGGCGGAATTGCTCGGAGGTGGACTCGGTCTGGGAGAAGTCCACCTCAGCCGTCACCTGTGCCTTGACGTTGTCACGGCCGACCACGGGCTCCAGAATGCCCATGATGCGGCGCGAATACTGCTGCTCCAGCTGCTGCACATACAAGAGCTGCTGGGCATTGATTTCAGCACCGGCCGTGCTGTCGGGAGATTGGGACAGCAGCTTGCCCGTGTCATCCAGCACACTCACGGCCGACGGCGCCAGTTCCGGCACGCTGGAAGCCACCAGATGCACGATGCCCGCGAGTTGGGCACGGTCCAGAATGCGGCCGGGGTGCAGGCTCACCAGTACCGAGGCCGACGGCTTTTGCTGCTCACGGAAAAATCCGTTCTGGTTGGGCAAGGCCAGGTGCACACGGGCACTTTGCACGGACGACAAGGCTTGAATGGACCGGGTGAGCTCCCCCTCCAGCCCGCGCTGGAAGTTCAGGCGCTCCTGAAACTGCGTCATCCCGAATTTGTTGGACTCCATCAGCTCAAAACCTGCGACGGAGCCCTTGGGCAGGCCCTGAGTGGCCAGTCGCAGACGCACGTCATGCACGCGCTCCGCTGGGATCAGGATGGCGCCGCCACCCTCGGAATACTTGTAGGGCACATTCATTTGGGAGAGCTGCGCCACCACGGCTCCGCCATCCTTGTCGCCCAGATTGGAAAACAGTACCCGGTAGTCGGGTTGGCGCCCCATCACGACGGCCGCAACGGCAGCAGCCACCAGCAGCGCCACGCCCGCACCCAGCCGCATGCGCTGCGCCCGGTCGAGGGCGGACAGCCGCTGCAGCCAGTTGGGACTGGCCGGCGTCGGGAGCGGATTGAGAGGGACTTCAGCAACAGCAGACATCTTGCTTTCCATTAAAGCAGGCCCTGCAACAGACCTAGCGTGGGGTCGATTATTCGGTCACGCCCCCAAAATGTTCGCTGGATAAGCCGTCCGTTTGGCCATCTATTCAGAGCGATGCATCGTGGGCCGGTAGCTAGGATACGCAGCATACCGCCATTCCCCTACGGATACCGCCATGGACCTTCGCATCTCCAGCTCAACCGCCCCGCTGACGGGCGCTGGCGTCGCGCGCCGTGCTGCAGCGCCGCAAACCACGGGCAATGAAGTCGGCTTCTCCGGCGCGCTCAAGGGCGCATTGCAGTCAGTGAGTGCCGCACAGAACAAATCTTCCGAGATGCAAAAGGAGGTGCAAATGGAAAACCCCTCCGTGAGTCTGGAAGAGACCATGGTGGCTATCCAGAAGGCGCAAATCGGCTTTCAAGCCACACTGCACGTGCGCAATCGCATGGTGCAGGCGTACACCGACATCATGAACATGCAGGTGTGAGCTGCTGGCGAAGTATGAAGGCCCCGTTCTCAACGGGGCAGCCGTGTGGCACTGCGCTGTGCCAACACAAGAAACTATATTTTTGATAGCAGCAAAGACATGCTGCACTAGCGCCTCAGGCACGTTTAGTGCATCTTTTTGACCCAGAGACGCTTGGCGGTCGAAGTAGCGACAGGTTCAGCACCGCGCACTTTGGCATCCCACTGGACGACACCCCCCTCACCCGGGTGCTCCGCTAATCCGGCAATCCCAGCCCTGACAAGCAACCATCTTTGACCGCTAGGCCGCTGCCGCACACAGCAGCCCCGGGCGTGTTGCGCGGCCCGCACTCAGTGCATCATCTGGGGCTGCCCCTCGAACAGATGCTCGAACTGCGCAAGCCAGGGCTCTGCCAGGCAGCGGATCTGCGCATCGTTGCGCAGGATGCGCTGCATGATGCGGGTCTTCTCACGGCGGTGCTCAGGCAGCAATTCGTGCTCTTGCGACTTGAAGCGCAGTTGCTCGATCAGCACTGCACAGGCGCCTTCATAGCGCACCACACCATCCCAATCCTTGAGCTTGGCAGCCTCCAGCATCTTGGCGCTGCTGTCCTCAATCGCCTTGTAATAGTCAATCAGCATGTGAGACATGGTCAGGCCTCCACCAGCACCGGCTGGCCCGAGGCGGGCGTTTCGGAAGCACCGGCACCCGATTTCTTGATTTCATTCCACCCGGTTGCCACGGGCTCGATCAGGCGCATGACTTCTTGCATCATGGCGTCGTCGTTACGGGCATTGGCCAGCGTAAGGCGATGGATGCAGTAGTCATAAAGCGCACCCAGGTTCTCCGCCAGTTCACCGCCATCCACCTTGTCGAGCGAAGTGCTCAACCCCTCTTCCAGAATTCGGATGGCCTTGGAAATGGCATTGACCTTGCCGAGCACATCACCGCGCGCCATGGCGCCTCGGGCCGTGGCAATGGAGTTGAGAACACCTTCATACAGCAAGCTGACCAGCTGGTGCTGGTCGATCGTGTGCATGCTGGTCTCTACGTTGATGCGCTGGTAAGCGTTGGCTGCACGGGGGCTGTAGGCGCTGAACATGCTGACAATCCTTCCGAGGTATTACTTAAGTTATCGGCGTGCGCCAAGAAAACTGAAGCCTCTGTTTATTCAGCCCGTCGATTTATTCCAGGCCGCCACCTGCTGCGAGATATAGGCGTTCAGGCCATTCAGGCTGCTCAACTGGCTGTCCAGCGCGTTATAGCGCCGCGTGATGCGTTTTTCAAATGCGTCAACCTTTTCGTTCACGCGCGTTTGGTCCTGAGAATTGCGCTTGAGACTCAGCTGCAGGGTGTCGTCCTTGGATTTGAAGAAACCATCGTTGGCCAGCAGATTGGTGGTCAGCGCCTTCAGTTGCACCGCAATGCCATCGGCCGATCCGCCTCCGGTGTTGCGGAACAGGTTCTTCACGTCGTCAGGCTTCTCAGTCAGGGCCTTGTTCAGCTTGGTGGAGTCGACGGCCAGATTCCCGCCCAGCTGCTGCGTGATGCCGACATCTGCCAGACGCTGGAAGGCCCCGCCACCCGTCGAGATCGACTGGATCGCGTTGCGCAGAGAGTTCTGCAGTGCCACAGCGGTCGAATCCCCTTGCAAAAGCCCCGCCGAACGGGTCTTTGCGTCGTATTTGGTCGCATCTTGGAGCAATTCGTTGATGGCGTTGTAGGCCTTCACGAATCCATCAATGTTGGACTGGATGGCAGAGTTGTCCTTGCTCACGGTGATATCAATGGGAGCCGTCGTCACTTGCTCGGCCTTGAAAGTTACACCCGAAATCGTGGACGCAAACGTATTGGTGGCCGAAGACACCGCGATCCCGTTGACCGTGGCCTTGGCATTGGCGGCAGCCTGTGTGACCGTGGCGCCATTGACGAGGCGGGACAAACCCGTGGCATCGGTGTTGCCGGCACTCTGGGGATCCGTATCACCACCTTCCATCACGCTCAGTCGAAATCCGAATTCCTCACCAGTGCTCTTGCTGCGCAGCAGCAAACGCTCGCCCGAAGCGTCGCTGAGAATCGACGCAGTGACCCCTGCATTGGCGCCGTTGATCTTGCTGGCCACATCCGACAGTTTGTCGCTGGCGCTGATGCTGATGTCCACGGGCTGGCCACTGCCAGGCGTAAACGATGCGGGCGCCACACTCCACTTGCCCAATTCAAGGCGCAGCGTACCCGCCCCGAGCGCACCACCTACGGGCAGCAAAGCGGCCGACGCTGTGGCCTGTGCCTTGGCAAGGCTTTGGACTTCCACACTGAACGTTGTGGGCAGCGTGCCCCCAACGGCAGTGGCGGAAACATATTTGGAGTCGGATGACGTGGTGGCCACACCATTCCACCCGGTCACGCTGGTCAGCTTGCCAGCAGCGTCCTGTAGCGTGGAGACCAGCGACTTGATCTGCCCAAAGGCGGAAATCTTGGTATTGACCGTGGCCGCTTGCAGCTTGAGCGTGTCCAGGGGCTTTTTTTCCAGAGCGACGAGCTGAGAGATGATGTTTTTGACATCAAGTCCATTCGTGCCGACACCTGGGGATGAAATGGTTGCCATACAAACCTCCTGAGCTGGTCCAACGGAAATTATGGCGCCGAACGGCGATCAAGAACGTCCGTAAACACGCCAGGAAACCCGTCTTATCCAGCGGTCCTGGCACCCGCTGTCCCAAAAAGCCAAAGGGCGGCGACAGAAATCTGCCGCCGCCTGGGCCACTTCAGGGCGCTGCAACGCCCCGACTGCCATGCCCTCTGCCTATTAACGCAGCAGGGCCAACACACCTTGCGGCAGCTGGTTGGCCTGAGCCACCATCGCCGTACCGGCCTGTTGCAGGATCTGAGCGCGCGACAGGTTGGCGGTTTCTGCGGCAAAGTCGGCGTCCAGGATACGCGAACGCGAGGAGGACAGGTTTTCCGACGTCACTTGCAGGTTGCTGATCGACGTTTCAAAGCGCGACTGCAGGGCACCGAGCTTGGCACGCTCGCCGTTGATGAAGGCCAGGGCAGAGTCCACGGTCTTGAGCGCATTGGTCGCGTTGCTGAACGTGGTCACGTCCAGGTTGGCCACAGCCTGCAATGCAGAGCCACCGTCATCCAGTTGGGTCGCACTAGTAGAGTCCACAGCGAACGACTTTTCCGAATCCAGGACGATGTAGCCGCCCGTATTCACCATTTCTGCGGCAGAGTTGGCCGTCAGCGTCTGGGCCGTACCGTTGCTGGCGCCAGCCGCATCGTAGCCGGTAACGGTCACATTGGCAGCATTGGCATTGGCTGTGTCACCCACCACGATGTCGTTGCCGGTAGCGTTGGTCAGAATCACTTGCGTGCCGTCCGAGCTCAGAGCAGCGTTGATGCCGGTCTTGGCAGCCTGGTCGTTGATGGCGGACACTGCAGCCGACAGGCGGTCGGTGCCGGTGGCAGAGGTCAGCGTGAACGACACCGTGACGGCGGCAGCAGACCCAACATTGTCGCCCTGCAAGGTCAGCGAATAGGAACCAGCCGAGGCCATGCCACCCAAACGCACTTCGGTGCGGGCAGTGGCAGTCACACCGGTGGTGGCCTTCATACCATTGATCTGATCGGCTGTTGCCTTGGCCGTCGCGTTCGACCCTGCCGCAATGCTGTTAGTACCCAGGTAGCCGCTGATGGCAATGGTGCCAGCAGCTACGCCGTTGGACGTCGCGCCCGCTGCCACGGTGGCCTGAGCACCGATGCCCGAGCCGTTCGATGCCACGTTTTGGTTGTTGCCGTACACCGTGGTGCGCAGATTGCCCGTTGCCGCCACGATGGTCTGGTTGGCGTTGGCGCCCACCTGGAACTGTTGCGTACCAAAGGTGCCGTCCAGCAGCTTCTGACCGTTGAATTCGGTGGTTTGCGAAATGCGGTCCAACTCAGACACCAGCTGGCCGACTTCCTGTTGCAGGGCCTGACGGTCGCCGGCGCTGTTGGAAGCGTTGGCCGATTGCACGGCCAGCTCACGCACCCGCTGCAGGATGTCGCCGGAAGCCTTCAATGCACCTTCAGCGGTTTGCGCCAGGGAGATACCGTCATTGGCATTGCGAACCGCCTGGTTCAGGCCACGAATCTGGCTGGTGAAACGCTCGGAAATCGCCAAACCGGCTGCGTCGTCCTTGGCGCTGTTGATGCGCAGGCCCGACGACAAGCGCTGGATGGACGTGTTCAGCGAGGTCTGGCTCATGCCCAGGTTGCGCTGTGCGGTGAGCGAGCTGATGTTGGTATTGATGGTGGAAGCCATTGCAAATCTCCAGAAAGAACTGACTGAATATGGCGTTGCCGCCAGCCGGGGCGCCAGCACCACGCTGGCTTCCTGGGTTCGCCAGTGCTCTTTAGCCTCTGGTGAACGGCGGGCCGCTTACGGTCCGTTGTAAGTGTTTTCGGGTCACCGCCGGAAAACTTGAGGGTCAAACGCGCAAGTTGTACGACTTTTTTGCCGCTTATCTCCCCAACGCCAAAAAGCGGCATCTCCACAATTCATCCATCGTTCCCTCATTGACAGCCGGACGGGTGCGCTTGAACCGGCAAACAGATCCGTCTTGCGACGTTAAGGAGTTTCGCCATGGCAGCAACCATCAATACCAACATCAGCTCGCTCACCGCGCAGCGAAATTTGGGCACCAGCCAGATGTCGCTCAACTCAGCCATCCAGCGCCTGTCGTCGGGCCTGCGCATCAACAGCGCCAAGGACGACGCAGCCGGTTTGGCGATTTCCGAGCGTTTCACCAGCCAGATTCGCGGCCTGAACCAGGCGGTTCGCAATGCGAACGACGGAATTTCGCTGGCCCAGGTGGCAGAAGGTGCGATGGGCTCCGCCGGCAACATCCTACAGCGGGTGCGCGAACTGGCCGTGCAATCGGCCAACGCTTCCAACAGCGCCGGCGACCGTCAGGCCCTGCAGCAGGAAGTCGGCCAGTTGGTGGCGGAACTGGACCGGATTTCGCAAACCACCGAGTTCAACGGCCAGAAATTGCTGGACGGCACCTTTGGTACGCAACAGTTCCAGGTGGGCGCCAATGCCAACCAGACCATCGTGGCAGCGACCGCCAACCTGCGCACCAACGTGTACGGCAACAACCAGAACATCGCCTCCAACGGCTCGGGTATTGGTGCACAGGCCCCTGCGACTGGCGCCACATCCAACGGTGTGACAGCGGGTTCGGTCTCCATCAGCGGCTACCTGGGCACAGGCACCATGACGGTAAATTCGAATGCCACCGCCAAAGCCACCGCCGATCAGATCAATTCCCTGCAAGCCACCACGGGCGTGACCGCAACCGCCCGCACCGAAGTACGCCTGGGAGGCATGGCCTCGGCCGGGTCCTATTCGCTGACGCTGGAAGGCGACAACGTAGGCGCATCCCGCACGATCTCGTTCACCTTGACATCCGCCACCGGCACAGACCGCCTTTCGCCTGCCGTATCGGCGATCAATGAACAATCTGCAAAAACCGGCATCAACGCCTCGCTGAGCTCGGACGGCACCCAGATCATCCTGACCAACGCCACTGGCAACAACATCGTGGTGGGAGATACCACCAATGCCAATGCAGCCGCCGTGAGCGTGACCGGCTACGACGCGGCAGGCGCCAGCAACGGCACTGCGCAGACCTTGGCAGCCGATGCCACGGTCGACAACGTTGCCACCGGCGGCTACATCACACTCGACTCTGAGAAATCGTTTGCCCTGACCTCTGCCAGCAACCAGCTGGACAGCGGTGGATCGTCACTGCACACCGTGGCCAACCTGGACGTGACCACCTTCACCAGCGCCACCGATGCGCTCAAGACCGTGGACTCGGCCCTGGCCTTCATCAATGGCGAACGCGCCAAGCTCGGCGCCTTGCAGTCGCGCTTTGAAACCAGCATTTCCAGCCTGCAGATCACATCGGAAAACCTCTCTGCCTCGCGCTCGCGCATCCAGGATGCCGACTTCGCGGCAGAAACCGCCAACTTGTCGCGGGCTCAGATCCTGCAACAGGCCGGCACGGCGATGGTGGCTCAAGCCAACCAAATCCCGCAAGGCGTGCTGTCGCTGCTCAAGTAATTGACCCAGCCCACACGCCGCGCAGTGGAATTGCAACGCAACGACAAGGGGCCCCAATGGGCCCCTTTTCACATGGCACACTGTGCGGCGCCCCCCGCTTCTTAGCTTGTAGATCGGCAGCCACGTGCAATCCAAAAACACCGCCCAGGACGATCCCCGCCTCCATGCGGCACTCGCAGCCGCCGACTGGCCCACGCTGACTCGGTTGTGCCGCCAAATTCTGCGCAAGAATGGCCGCCACCTGGGCGCCCATCGCCTGCTGGGCTTCTCGCTCCACAAGCAGCGCGAGTTCGACGCAGCTCTCAAGGCCTACAAGCAAGCCTATGCGTACTGGCCAGGCGATGCCGAGCTGCTCATCAACTACGCCAACATCCTGATTGAGCAAGCACGCAACTACGACGCACTTCCGCATCTCGAAAAGGTCTGCGAGCTGCGCCCCCAGCAAGCCGTTGCATGGATCAAACTCGCCGAGTGTTGCTATTTGATCAATTTGCACAGCAAGGGATTTGATGCGAGCCAGAAAGCCCTCGGGCTGGCTGACTCCATGCCGCTGACAGTGGGCGCCCTGATGCAAAGCGCCATTCACCGCCGCGAGTTGGGCCAGGTGCGCGAGGCTGTACAGGATTGCGAGAAAGCCATCGCGCTCAGCCCCGGCGACCCTGGAAACTACACCAACAGGCTGCTTTTCATGCTGGCGGACCCGCAGGTGAACGCTGCGCAGCTGTCTGCAGCCGCCCGCCAGTTTGGCAGCGTCTTTGAGCCCCCACTGCGCCCCAACTGGCCCAGCTTTGAGGCCCATCGGGGCTCGCCCTGGCGCCGCCTGAAGATTGGGTTTCTGTCACCAGACTTCCGCATGCACGCCGTCATGTACTCGGTGGAGGGGCTGCTGGCCCAGCTGGACCGGCGGCAATTCGAGGTGTATGCGTTCTACCTGTTCCCCAAAGGCGACCATGTCACAGAACGGGTGGAATGCCATGTTGACCACTTCGTGCGCCTGGCAGGCTTCAGCCCCGAGCATCAGGCCGATGCCATCCGCGCCCAAGGCATAGACATCCTGGTCGACTTGGCGGGCCACACGGGCAACAACGGCCTGCTCATCCTGGCGCACAAGGCTGCACCAGTGCAGGTATCGTGGCTGGGGTTTCCGGCCACCACCGGGCTCACCGCCGTGGACTACAAGTTCACGGACGAAATCACCGACCCGCCAGGCGTCGATGACCAGTACACGGAACAGTTGTACCGGTTGCCTACGCTGTTCGCCTGTTACCGGCCCATGAGCCGCAATCCCCTGTGGCGTTACCAGCCCCGCTATCAGGTGCGCCCCTCGCCCGCGATAGATAACGGGTTCATCACCTTCGGCTCCTGCAACAACCTGGGCAAGCTGACGGATGAAGTGCTGGCACTGTGGGGGCGTGTCCTGGAAGCCGTGCCTCATTCACGCTTGCTGATCGAGGGCAAGAATTTCGATCGCCCCGAGTTCGCGCAGGCCTACCGCGATCGCTGCGAGGGACTGGGGCTCCCGCCTTCGCGGCTGGAGCTGGTGCCGCTCAACCAAGACAACCAATACCTGACCTACCACCGCATCGATATTGCGCTGGACCCATTTCCACTCACCGGCGGCACGACCACCTTCGATGTGTTGTGGATGGCGGTCCCCATCGTCTCCATGATGGGCGAAAGTTTCAAGAGCCGCATGGGCGTCGGCATGCTCAGCTACCTGGGGCGAAAGGAGTGGCTGGCAGAGAGCCCGGACGACTATGTGCGCATTGCTGCGGGCCTGGCAGCAGATACCCAGGCGCTCAATGCGCTTCGGCTCAACCTGCGTAGCGAAGTGGAAAACTCTGCGCTCATGCGCGAAGACCTCTACTGCCGGCACTTTGGCGAAGGCCTGCGGGTGATGTGGCTGAAATGGTTGGCTCAAATGGAGCATCCCGACGATCCTCAGGCGCAGGAGCAGGCCATGCAGAGCTGGTTACCGCAGTTCCCGCAAGAGTGGGAGCAACCCCCAGTCCTGGGCGTCGGCTTGAAACCCGGCCAGCGGGTCAGCCTGCACGCAGCCCACCAAAGCCTGCAGAACCTGGTTGAAAAAGCACGGACCTCCTCTCCGCCCCGGCGAATCGGCGAATCAGCCCCCTTGATCACGGATCGCCACTGGATTGCCGTGACCGAACTGGCCGAAAAAGTGCTCAACGCCGTCCCACACGATCCCGTCGCTCTGGCGTGCCTTGCCGAAGTGGAGCATGCACACGGGCACACCGAATTCGCGGTGACTTACCTTCAATATGCGACGCAAGCCATGGGGATGGACATCCCTGGCTCCTGATGCTGCATGTCAGATCCGGAAAATGTCGAGCAGCGCATTGCGCCGGGTGGGCTTGAAAACCACCCTGCCGGCGTCGCCACGGTAAATGGTGCACTGCCCGGGTGAGTGGGTGTTGACCAGGCTGACCCCTTGAGACAACACCGTGCCGTCGCCCACCTGACAGTCCCCAATGATGGCGGTGCCCGCGTACATGATGACGCCCTCTCCAAGCACGGGGGCCACCCCATGGTTCTTGCCGACGGTGGAATTCTGGTAGATCACCAGATAGTTGCCGTAGCTTGCCTTGGCGAAGACGATCCCGACGGAATGTCCGATGAAGAAAACCGGCGGCATCTCAATTTCGTAAAAGAGGTCGATACCGTTCAAGGCCTTGTTCAGCAAGAACAGGCGTGTGGGAGTTTCCGTACTGGCAGTGCGGCGCCAGATGGTATTGGCCAGAAAGTACAGAAAACTGCAGTACTGCGTGGAATGCAGCGGATCAAAGCAGTCCTGCCGCCAGGGCCGGACGGCATTGATGCACCCCTGCAGGCGAGAAAGCGCTTCGTCCAGGCACGCATCAATGTCCATGCGGGGATCGAAATCGTCGGGCAGCGTGTAGTGCAGTTGCTGCACCACGTAGCGCAGCAACCGATCACGGTCCATTCGCAAAATTTCCATGCCCAGCCTCCTTCAACGACCTCAGGGCCTGTTCAGAACCGGGGTAAGTGCAGTTGCATGTACACCAAGCTGGCACGGGCCCCTACTGCATGAGGGTCCTCCTTCCAGTCCACCCCGCCAGGGACTGTGCTGGCCACGATGGGCACTCGCTGGTACTCCTGAAAACCCACCTTGCGGTAAAAGTCGACCGCCGGATTGTCCGATCGCACCCGCACGGCCAGCGTCTGCAGCCCGAGGGCATCGCGCGCCCAGTGCATCAGCGCCAGCAACGAGGCCTTCATCAACCCCGGAGGGGATGAACCTCCACTGACGATGGCATCGGCCTCGCCATAACCACGCTGCCAATCAATGAAGCCCAGGCCCACGTGCCCCACACGCTCGCCGTCCAAGGTCTCCACCATGAACAACATCTTGCCGGGGTTCTCGTGAACCGCTCCAGCCAGCCAGGCGGCAGTACGCTCAGGGGTGGATACAAACTCGGTCAGGAAAGATTTGACATGGCGGTTGCGCCACTCCGTCAAAAGCCGCACATCAACAGCATCGGTGTGTCCAGGCACGGTGGCTATGGGTCGAACGACCGCTGCCAGCGGCTGCCCCACCGGCAACAACAGGCCAGGCTCGCCAGCACGGGCCGTCTGTTTGATGGCAGCAAAAAGCTGCTGCCCAGGGGTGGATGCACTCATGGCGGCCTCTTCAGAGTTGGGCAAAGTAGCGGCGCACCTGCGCAGCCACGGTGTCCACGCTTTCCAGCGGCATGCGCGAGTGCAACGGCAGCGAGAGAATGCCCTTGCCCACGCTGTCGGTCACCGACAGGTCCCCTGCCCTGCAGTCCTTCCAGAGCGAGAACCAGTGCCCAGGCTGCCAGTGGATGCCGGTGTCCACGCCGTTCTCCTTCAGGAAGTCTCGCAGCGCATCGCGGTGCTCTGCTGGCACCCGTATGTAGTACAGAAACGGGTTGACCTCGGCAAAATCGGTACGGGGAGTGCGCACCTGCGCAATGCCTTGCAGCTTTTCGTTGTAGCGGCGCGATGCTGCCTGGCGGCTCGACTTGATCACATCGAGCTTGCCCAGCTGCGCCAATCCGATCGCGGCGTGCATGTTGAGCATGTGGTAGCGAAATCCCACCCGCTCGACATCAAAAGTCCAGGCACGCTTGTTCTGGTACATCACCTCCGCAGGCTGCTGCATGCCCAGCAAACGCAGCTCGTGCACACGACGCAACTCCTCTTCCGTACGCACAACAATCGTGCCGCCATCGAGACAGGTCACTGTTTTCACCGGGTCATGGCTGAAAACGCAGATGTCAGAAAAGCTGCCGACCATCCGCCCTTTGTAGCTGGAACCAAATGAATGCGCCGCGTCATGGATTACGCGCAGCTTGTGGCGCTCTGCGAACGCTGCAATGTCTTCATGGTTGCTGATGATGCAGTCGTAGTCCATCACGATGATGGCCTTGGTGCGTGGGCCCACCAAGGACTCGGCCTTGACAAGGTCCAGCTCGAGCGTGTCGTCGTTGCAGTCGCAGAACACGATGTCCGCCCCCACCCAGGTGATGGCCTGGTAGTCGGCCGAGCAGTTGAATGCCGACACGATCACCTCGTCCCCCGGTCCCACGCCCGCGAGCAGCAGCGCGATGTGCAAGCCTGCCGTGCCGGTGCTCACCGCTGCCACATGGCGGTCCGGGGCCTGCAGGATCTCTTTCACCTTTTTCTCGAACCCCGACACATAGCTGCCCATACCGAGCCATCCCAGCTCCAGCGACTCTCGGCTGGCATCGATTTCTTCTTGTTCGATCAAGGGCTTGAACATTGGGATCATGGTGGTCTCCTTCGGTTGTGTACGGTTCAAATGGGCGTAGCGCTAGGTATTCGGCTACCAGACTTCTAGGCGAGGAATGGCCGTGACAAACTGGCCTCCCCATTCACGTATTTCGCTCAGCTGCAAGCTGATTTCGCTCCGCAGGTTCCACGGCAGGATGAGGATACGTTGCGGCTTGTGGGCGAGCAGGTGCGCCTCGCTTACCACGGGGATGTGGCTGCCCGGCAGGAATTGGCCTTGCTTGGCGGGGTTCTTGTCCACCACGTAGGGCAGCAGGTCGGGCCGCACGCCCGCAAAGTTGAGCAAGGTGTTGCCCTTGGCCGCAGCGCCATAGGCACCCACGATGATGCCGTCGGCCTGGCATTGAAGCAAAAATGTGAGCAGTTCGCGCTTGACCCGTATGGCCTGGGTCTGAAAATCGCAATAGAAACCTGCCCCCAGCATGCCGGCTGCAGCCTCGGTGGCCAGCAGTTGCTGCACGCGGGCAGCACCTTCAGGCGTGGCCTGGGGGTGGCCCACGGTGTCGGCACGGGCGGCAAACACGCGCAGGCTGCCGCCGTGGGTGGGCAGTTCCTGCACATCGATCACCACCAGGCCGTTGGCCACGAAGATGCGCTGAACCGCCGTGAGCGACAGATACGAATAGTGCTCGTGGTACGCCGTATCGAACTGACAACCCTCCACCATGCGCAGCAGGTGCGGAAACTCGAAGGTGGCCACGCCGTGGGGCTTGAGCAGCCGCATGAAGCCGCCCACAAAGTCGTTGATGTCGGGCACATGGGCCAGCACGTTGTTGGCGGCGATCAGGTCGGCCTGGCGGTCGGCGGCGGCCAACTCGTCGGCCAGCGCCACGCCAAAGAAGCGCTCCACCACCTCAATGCCCTTGGCACGGGCCGCGGCTGCGGTGCTGGCCGTGGGCTCCACGCCGTAGCAGGGGATGCCGGCCGCCTGCACGTACTGCAACAAGTAGCCGTCGTTCGATGCGACCTCGACCACGCGGCTGTCAGCGGTCAGGCCCAGGCGCTCGCGCATCGCCTCGACATAGGCTTGGGCGTGGGCCAGCCACGACGATGAGAACGAGCTGAAGTACGCGTAGTCGTCGGTGAACAGCGCCTCGCGCCCGGCGTGGTCTTCGGTCTGCACCAGCCAGCAGGTCTCGCACACCAACAGGCGCAGCGGAAACCAGGTTTCGGGCGCGCGCAGGGCGGCCTCGCGCAGGTAGGCGTTGGACGGGGGCGCACTGCCCAGGTCCAGAAACGGCAATTGCAGCGGGCTGCCGCAGTGTCGGCACTTCACAGGCGCACTCCTTCGAATTCTTCGGTCATCCCGGGCTGGCCTGCGTCGCGGGGCGACATTTGCCCCACCGGCAGCGGCCAGGCAATGGTCAGACGCGGGTCGAGCGGGTGCAGCCCCGCCTCGGCGGCGGGCGCATAGGCTGCAGAGTGGCAATACAGCAGCTCGGCATGGTCGGTCAGCGTCTGGAAGCCGTGGGCAAAACCGGGCGGGATGAGCAGCGCGTTGCCGTTGTCTGCGGATAAATGCTCGGCATGCCACTGCAAAAAGGTGGGAGAGCCCTGGCGCAGGTCCACGGCCACGTCCCAGACCTCGCCACGCAGGCAGGTCACCAGTTTCATTTCGGCGTATGGCGGCTTTTGGTAGTGCATGCCACGCACGGTGCCTTGGAGGGCTGTATAGCTCTGGTTGACTTGGGCGATCGGGCCCGCCCAGCCTGCGCCCGCCAGTTCATCGGCGCAGAACAAGCGCGCAAAAAAGCCGCGCTCGTCCACCAACGGCTGGCGTTGCACACGGAACAACCCCGCCAAGGGCAGCGGCGCCAGGGCCAGCCGGCTCATGGGCGGGCCTCCCACGCGTCGATGTCGGCCAGGCACAGCGCGCGCGCATCGGCGCCGCCATGGTGCTGTCGGTACCAGTTCATGGTGCGGGCCACGGCGGTGTTCAGCGCCCAATGCGGGGCGACGCCCAGCACCTGGCGGGCGTGGGCAGTCTCCAGCGCGAGCCAGCCGGCTTCGTGGGGACCATCACTCTCATTTTCATAGCTTGTTGCGCCGGAAGGATATGCGCTGGAGGCTAATTCGATGACATTTTTGACCGTAGCGGCCTCGTGCGGCAGTGGGCCAAAGTTGTAGGAACCGGCCAGTGCGGGCGATTCCCACAAGCATTGGGCCAGGCGCAGGTAGGCGGCCAGCGGCTCCAGCACGTGCTGCCAGGGACGCGTTGCCTGGGGGCGGCGGATGCGCAGGGTCTCACCCTTCTCCCAGGCGCGCACGGCGTCGGGCAGCAAGCGGTCTTGCGCCCAGTCGCCGCCGCCAATCACATTGCCCGCGCGGGCGGTGGCCACAGCCACGCCCTGGGCTGCAAGAAAGGAATCACGGTAGCTGGCGGTTACCAACTCCGCCGCCGCCTTGCTGGCGCTGTAGGGGTCGTGCCCGCCCAGCGGGTCGTCTTCGCGGTAGGGGTAGGCCCATTCACGGTTGCGGTAGACCTTGTCGGTGGTGACCACCACGGCCACGCGCACGCCCTCCAGCCCACGCAGCGCGTCCAGCACATGCGCCGTGCCCATGACGTTGGTGGCAAAGGTGTCGAGTGGCGCTGCATAGCCGGGCCGCACCAGCGCCTGCGCGGCCAGGTGCAGCACCACATCGGGCCGGGCGGCGTGCACGCGCAGGGCCAGGGCCGGGGCGTTGCGGATGTCGCAAAAATGGCTCTCCATGCCCGGGCCGCCCTGCCCCAACTGGGCCAGGCTGAACAGGTTAGGCTCGCTAGCAGGGGGCAACGCCACGCCGGTCACCTGCGCGCCCAGGCGTTGCAGCCACAGGGCCAGCCACGCGCCCTTAAAGCCGGTGTGGCCGGTGAGCAACACGCGCTTGCCGCGCCAGAAGTCGGGATCAGGGCGCATGGTGGTTTACCAGCACTTCCAGGGGGCGCGGCCCGATTGCCACAGGTCTTCGAGCAGATTCTTCTCGCGCAGCGTGTCCATGGGCTGCCAGAAGCCGGTGTGCTCAAAGGCGCGCAGCTGGCCGCTGGTGGCCAGGCGGGCCATGGGCTCCAGCTCCCAACTGGTGGCGTCGCCGTCGATGAGTTCGATCACCTCAGGCTGCAGCACAAAAAAGCCGCCATTGATCCAGCCACCGTCGCCCCGCGGTTTTTCCTCGAACCCGGCCACGGTGTCGCCATCACGCACCAGGGCGCCATAACGGCCCGGGGGCTGCACGGCCGTCACCGTGGCCTGGCGGCCATGGGCGCGGTGGAAGGCAAACTGGGCCGTCATGTCGAGGTCGGCCACGCCATCGCCATAGGTAAAGCAGAAGGGCTCGCCTGCAGGCAGGTATTCCTGCGCCCGGCGCAAGCGACCGCCGGTCATGGTGCTTTCGCCGGTGTCCACCAGTGTCACCCGCCAGGGCTCGGCATGGCGATGATGCACTTCCATGCGGTTGTTGGCCATGTCAAACGTCACGTCGGACATGTGCAGGAAGTAGTTGGCGAAGTACTCCTTGATAACGTAGCCGCGGTAGCCCAGGCAGATGATGAAGTCATTGACGCCGTGGGCAGAGTACATCTTCATGATGTGCCAGAGGATGGGCCGCCCACCGATCTCGATCATGGGCTTGGGCCGCAGGTGCGACTCCTCCGAAATGCGGGTACCAAGCCCGCCTGCCAGCAGTACAGCTTTCATGCCCGCAGCATAGTGCAGGCCCTCACGGCCAAAAAGGTCCAGTCACAGCAGAAACACCGTCCAAATGAGGCGTTTGCATGCGATGTGGGCGCACGGATGGCGGACACGCTGCGCAAGGGCTCACTCCGATCAATATCAAATTGATAGCAACATAGGCAATAAACATCAGCGCATCGCCACGCTTTGACAAAAACCTGGGTATGCACAGCCCCCGGGAGGCCGCCCAGACCCCTTGCTGGGCACCCGAGGGCCATCGGAACACTCCCATCCCCGCGCGCAAGACCACCAACGTCCCATCGGTGGCAGCGGCCAGCGTCCATTCGCCCGAGAAGCAGCCTGTTGACCGCCCTCTTGGGGCATTTCGCGTTCTGCAATCCGATACATTTGCAGTAACCTTCGGTCAATCCGTGGACTGCAGCCCTCCCCAGCGCAGTCGTGCCCCTGCCGCCGCCCTAAACGTCTAAAGCATGTTTGTCATCATCGGTTACGTCGTCTGCCTCGGCTGCATCTTCGGTGTGTACATCATGCACGGAGGCAATATCAGCGTGATTCTCAAGGCACTGCCGTTTGAGATCATCACCATTTTGGGCGGCGCACTGGGCGCGTTTGTGGTGAACAACCAGCCCAAGGTGATCAAGGCCACCTTGGCCGCACTGCCGATGGCGCTCAAGGGTTCCAAATACACCAAAGAGCGCTACATGGAGTTGATGGCGATGCTCTATGACATCCTGCAAAAGGCCCGCAAGGAAGGTCTGATGGCCATTGAGAAGGATGTGGAAGCGCCCCACGAGTCCGAGATCTTCAAGAAATACCCCACGGTGGGCAGCGACCACCACGTGATCGAGTTCACCACCGACTACCTGCGCATGATGGTGTCGGGCAACCTGAATTCCCACGAGATCGAAGCGCTGATGGACAGCGAGATCGATACCCACCACCAGGAAGCCCACGCCCCCGTGGCCGCGCTGGCCCGCCTGGCCGGCGCCCTGCCCGCCTTCGGGATCGTGGCCGCCGTGCTGGGCGTGGTGAACACCATGGGCTCGGTGGGGCAGCCGCCCTCTGTACTGGGTGGGATGATCGGCTCGGCGCTGGTGGGGACGTTCCTGGGCATTTTGCTGGCCTACGGCGTGGTCGAGCCCCTGGGTGGACTCGTCGAGCAAAAGACCGAGGACGCCGCCAAGGAGCTGCAGTGCATCAAGTCCACCCTGCTCGCCAGCATGCAGGGCTACAACCCGGCCACGGCCATTGAGTTTGGCCGCAAGGTGCTGTTCTCCAACGTACGCCCCAGCTTCTCGGAGCTGGAAGGACACGTGAAGGGCAAGAAGTAGCCGCCGCGAATGCGGTAGCCGCGCCGTAACGCCCCACCACCACCATGGCAGAAAAGAAACTCCAGCCCATCATCATCAAGCGCGTCAAGAAAGGCGGCCACGCGGTGCATGGTGGCGCCTGGAAGATCGCTTATGCCGACTTTGTGACGGCGATGATGGCGTTCTTCTTGCTGATGTGGCTTTTGGGCTCCACGGCCAAGGGTGAGCTGCAGGGCATTGCGGCGTATTTCGCTTCGCCGCTCAAAGTGGCGATGACCGGAGGCGACGGTGCAGGCAACAGCTCCAGCGTCATCCCTGGTGGCGGCAACGATCTGGCCAAGGTACATGGCCAGGTGCGCCGCTCCGATGTGGAAGAAGCCAAGCAGCGCCGCATGAGCATCGATGCCGCGCGGGCAGAACGGGCCAAGCAGGACCAGGAGCGCATCAAGGCCCTGGAGGCCAAGATCGATGCGCTGATCACCGAGAACCCGCGCCTGAATGAGTACAAGTCGCAGATCCGCATCGACATCACACCCGACGGGCTGCAGATCCAGATCATCGACGACCAGAACCGCCCCATGTTCGACAGCGGTAGCGCGTTGGTAAAACCCTACATGCGCGACATCCTGCGCGAAATTGGCGCAGCCCTCGGTGGCGTTGAAAACCGCATCAGCCTTGCAGGCCACACCGACGCCGTACCTTATGGCAACAGCGAAAAGGGGTACAGCAACTGGGAGCTATCGGCAGATCGCGCCAACGCCTCGCGACGGGAACTGGTCTCTGCGGGCATGCCAGACGCTAAACTGGGCCGCGTGGTGGGCTTGGCCGCCAGTGATCTGCTGGACCCCAAGAACCCACGCTCCCCCTCCAACCGGCGCATCACCATCACGGTGTTGACCCGGGAGGCCGAAGAACGGCTCATGGGCAAAGGGATTCCTGAAATCACGTCCACAGAACTGTTGACGGAAAAGCGGGAAAATCCCCCCCCAAGCAGGTAACAGTTACGACTTGTCACCAAACCTGCCACCCATGACAATGCTTACAGTAAATCTCGACTGAAAGGGTCCCAAGTGACCACAGCCCTTCGTTTTTTGATCGTTGACGACTTCTCCACCATGCGACGCATCGTTCGCAACCTGCTCAAGGAGAGCGGGTTTGCAGACGCCGACGAGGCCGAGGATGGTGTCGCCGCACTCAACAAGCTGCGCAACAGCAAGTTTGACTTTGTGGTGACCGACATCAACATGCCCAACATGAACGGCTTCCAGCTGCTGGCCGAGATCAAGAAGGACGACAAGCTCAAACACCTACCCGTCCTGATGGTGACCGCCGAAGCCCGCAAGGAAGACATCGTTGCCGCCGCCCAGGGAGGCGCTGCGGGTTACATCGTCAAACCCTTCACCAAGGCAACTCTGGAAGAGAAAGTGACCTTGATTCTGAAGAAGATGGGGTTATGACACCATGGACGACACACCGGACAACAGCCAGCCTGCCGATGTTCATCACAAGATTGGCCTGCTGACACGTCAGCTTCACGATTCGCTCAACGAGCTGG
The DNA here is from genome assembly GCF_052045435.1 of Acidovorax sp. 22279. Taxonomy (NCBI): domain Bacteria; kingdom Pseudomonadati; phylum Pseudomonadota; class Betaproteobacteria; order Burkholderiales; family Comamonadaceae; genus Acidovorax; species Acidovorax sp. 22279. The sequence goes on along the minus strand of NZ_JBQEOV010000005.1, from coordinate 244,428 downwards.
GTTATGCCGACAAGCTGCGCGGCTCCATGGGCGAGCTGCCCGACGCACAGAGCCGACTTTCCTATATCGCCCGCCTGACGGGGGAAGCGGCCGAGAAGGTGCTCAACCGCGTCGAGCAGGCCAAGGCCCAGCACGACTACATTGCGGCGGAAACGCGCCGGGTCGTCAACTCGCTGGTGGCGGACCCGGTGGCGGCCGTGGCCAAAGGCGAGATCTTCAACTTTCTGACCGACGTGGAGCGCGTGACCAAGGAAGCCGACACGCACCTCACCGAAATCATGATGGCGCAGGATTTTCACGACCTCACCGGCCAGGTGATTGCGCGCGTGGTGAACCTGGCAGCCACCATTGAAGAGCAGCTGGTGCAACTGCTCATCCAGACGGCTCCGCCCAGCGCCCAGGTGCCTGCCGAGCCCGCCCGCGCAGCGCATCTTCAGGGCCCGGTGGTGGACCCGGAGAACACGCCCGACGTGGTCACCGACCAGTCCCAGGTGGACGACCTGCTGGCCAGTCTGGGCTTCTGACGCTCCGTTTTCAGTCCGGCAGCCCTAGGGCGCTAGTGCAATATGCCTTGATTGCTATCATTTTTTGAAAATAGTGGCAGCAATCCACGGTGCGGGTCAGACACAGAACCGCCACTAGACACACCCCAGGCACCACCGAAAAGAGGGGGCTGCAGCCCCCTTATCAGCCTTTAGATTTCCGGGTCGCTCACGACAATGGCATGACACCAGCCGTCATGCCACCATGGAATCCAGCCAAGAAAAAAGCCTCCCCGCGTCAGAACGCAAGCTGCAAAAAGCGCGCGAAGATGGCCAAGGGGCACGCTCGCGCGACCTGTCGCACCTGGCCATCCTGGGCGCGGGCGCCGCATGCATGCTGCTGCTGGCCCCGCAGCTGATGGACCGCATGCAGTGGGCCATGAGCCAGCAGCTGGCGTTCAATGCGGCCACGGTGATGGCGCCAGGCACCATGCTCTCGCGGCTGCAGGACATGGTCATCGTGGGCTTGGTGGCCAGCACGGTGTTTGCCACCCTCACCAGCGCTGCGGGGCTGATCAGCGCCATCGGGGCGGGCGGCTGGATTCTCAGTGCCAAGCCCATCACACCGCAGTTCAACCGACTCAACCCGATCTCCGGACTGGCCAACCTGTTTTCCAAGCAGCAGATGGCCAACGTGGCCAAGATGGTGCTGATGACCGCCATCCTGACCTACGTGGCCTGGAAGTTCTTGGGCAACAGCCTTGAAACGGTCGCCATGCTGGTGCTGCAGCCCTCGCCGCTGGCCCTTCGCCAGATTGCAGACTGGCTGACCTCGGGCATGAGCCTGTTGCTGCTGGTCGTGTTTCTGGCTGCCTTGGTGGATGTGCCTTTGCAGGCGTTCTTCTTCAAGGAGCGGCTGAAGATGTCGCACGAGGAAGTCAAGCAGGAGCACAAGGAGTCGGACGGCAACCCCCACACCAAGGGCCGCATCCGCCAGAAGCAGCGCGAGATCGCCGACCGGGCCAGCGTAGGCGCGGTCCCCAAGGCCGACTTTGTGGTGATGAACCCCACCCACTACGCCGTGGCCCTCAAATACGACGAGAAGACCATGAGTGCGCCCCAGGTCATCTCGCGCGGCACCGACCTCATCGCCATGAAGATCCGCGACGTGGCCAAGGAGCACAACGTGCCCGTGCTGCAGTCGCCCATGCTGGCCCGTGCGCTGTATGCCCATGCCGAGCTGGACCAGGCCATCCCCGCGACGCTCTACACCGCCGTTGCCCAGGTGCTGGCCTATGTGTACCGCCTCAAGGCAGCCCTGCGTGGCGAAGGCCGTATGCCCGACAGCCTGGTGGAGCCTTTCGTGCCGCCTGAACTCGATCCGCTGAACCGCACCACGGTGCAAGGTGCTGCCGTATGAACACCTCCGTAAAGTCTTTGCAGCAATGGGCGGGCACCAATGCCAGCGCCCTGCAGGGCCTGTCGGCACCACTGCTGGTGGTGGCGATTCTGGCGCTGATGGTGCTGCCCATCCCCCCGTGGCTGCTGGATGCATTTTTCACGCTCAACATCGCCGTCGCGCTGATGGTGATGATGGTGGCGGCGTACATGCTGCGTCCGCTGGACTTCGCGGCATTCCCTTCGGTGCTGCTGCTGACCACACTGATGCGCCTGTCGCTGAACGTGGCCTCTACGCGCGTGGTGCTGCTCGAAGGCCACCAGGGCCCTGGCGCAGCGGGTGCAGTGATCGAGGCCTTCGGCCACTTCCTGATCGGCGGCAACTTCGCCGTCGGCCTGATCGTTTTTGCGATCCTCGTGGTGATCAACTTCGTGGTGATTACCAAGGGCGCCGAGCGCATTGCCGAAGTGTCGGCGCGCTTCACCCTGGACGCCATGCCCGGCAAGCAGATGGCGGTGGATGCCGACCTGAATGCCGGCCTGATCGACGAAAAAGAAGCCAAGCGTCGCCGTGCCGAAGTGGCGGAAGAAGCCAACTTCTTCGGCTCCATGGACGGCGCGTCCAAGTTCGTGCGCGGCGACGCCGTGGCGGGCATCCTGATCCTGCTCATCAACATCATTGGCGGCTTCGCCATTGGTGTGTTGCAACACGACCTGTCGGCCAAGCAGGCCGCAGACAGCTACATCCTGCTGGCCATTGGCGATGCGCTGGTGGCACAGATTCCCGGCCTGCTGATTTCGGTGGCAGCCGCCATGGTGATCTCGCGCGTGGGCAAGGACCACGACATGGGCCGCCAGATCGTTCAGCAGCTGTTCATGTCGCCCCGCGTGCTGGGTGTGACGGCAGGCATCCTGATCCTGCTGGGTTTGATCCCCGGCATGCCACATGTGGTGTTCCTGACCATGGGCAGCCTGCTGGGTTACGGCGCCTGGGTGATGTATGAGCGCCAGAAGGTTCCCCCGGTGGTCGAAGCCCCACCGCCACCCGCTACCGATGGCGAAGCCACCTGGGACGACTTGCAGCCCGTGGACCTGCTGGGCCTGGAACTGGGATACCGCCTCATCAGCCTGGTGGACAAGAGCCGCCAGGGCGACCTACTCACCCGCATCAAGGGCGTGCGCCGCAAGTTTGCACAGGAAGTCGGCTTCCTGCCCCCTGCCGTGCACGTACGTGACAACCTCGAACTCAAGCCCAGCGGCTACCGCATCACGCTGCGCGGCGTGGTGGTGGGCGAGGGCGAAGCCTTCCCTGGCATGTTCCTGGCCATCAACCCCGGCGGCATCACCACGCCGCTGATCGGCACGGCCACCACCGACCCTGCCTTTGGCCTGCCAGCACACTGGATCGACGATCGGCAAAAGGAAGCCGCACAAATGGCCGGTTTTACCGTCGTTGATTCCGAAACCGTGATGGCCACCCATTTGTCACACTTGATGCAAGTGCAAGCCGCCAAGCTCCTCAGTCGCACGGAAACGCAGCAACTGGTGGAACACGTGGCCAAGCTGGCCCCCAAGCTCATCGAAGAAGTGGTTCCGAAAATGGTCTCCATCGCAACGTTCCAGAAAGTCCTCCAGCTGCTGCTGGAAGAGTCTGTGCACATCCGCGATATCCGCACCATCATCGAAACGCTGGCCGAGCATGCTGGCGGCGTCTCGGACCCCGTCGAGCTGGCCCGCCGCGTGCGCATTGCGCTCTCGCCCGCCATCGTCCAGCAGATTTACGGCCCCACCCGCGAGCTCAACGTCATTGCCATCGAGCCCGGCCTGGAGCGCCTGCTGGTGCAAGCCCTGGGCAACACGGCAGGCCCCGCGCTCGACCCCGGCGTGGCCGACATCCTCACACAAAAGGCCGCCGAAGTGGCTCTCAAGCAGGAAGAGATGGGCCTGCCCGCCTGCCTGCTGGTTCCCGACCAGATCCGCAATGCCATCTCCCGCCTGGTGCGCCGCGTAGCGCCCCGCCTGCAGGTGCTGGCACACAGTGAAATTCCAGAGACCCACACCATCCGTATTGGGCCGATCCTTAAAGGTGCATCAGCATGAACATCAAACGCTTTACCGCCCCCACCTCCCGGGAGGCTCTGGCCAAGGCGCGCATGGCCTTTGGCGACGGCACGCTGATTCTGTCCAACCGCCCCACGGCCAACGGCGTGGAAGTGGTGGCCACGGCCGAGGACACGCTGTCGGCTCTGGACGGTGGTGTGCCCACCGCTTCGTCCAATCCGCCCCTGCTGGCGCCCAGCACTGCGCGCAGCACCCCACAGCGCGCCAGCCAATCGGCAGCAGCGTCGGGCCTGGGCCGCAACCCGGTCGAGGAAGACACCGAACAGCTGGCCATGAGCACGCTGTCGTTCCAGGACTATGTGCGCGAACGCATGCTGCGCCGCCGCCACGAGGCACTGAATGGTCCCTCGGAACCCCAGACACTGTCTGAACGCAGCCGCGACCAGGAACCAGAACGTGAACGCATGCCCGCGCCCTCGGTGGCGCGCCACAACCCGCTGCGCACCATCCCGATGGACATGCCGCCCGAGCCACCGCGCCGCCGGCAGGAAGCTCCCAGCGCCCACCTGATCCAGTCGAACAACCAGCAGAGCGTGATGAACGAGCTGCACGCGATGAAAGAGCTGATCGAAGACCGCTTCAACACGCTGGCCTGGCTGGGGCAGGCGCGCCAGAACCCGATCCAGTCCAACCTGATGCTGAAGATGATCCGTGCCGGATACTCCCCGTCGCTGGCCCGCGCCGTGCTCGAACGCATGCCCGAAGACCTGTCGGCGGGCGAATCGGTGCGCTGGCTGATGGAGGTGCTGGAACGCAACCTCAAGACCGACCAGACCGATCCCCCCCTTTACGAACAGGGCGGCATCTTCGCCATGGTGGGCTCTACGGGTGTGGGCAAGACCACCACCACCGCCAAGCTGGCTGCCATGTGCGCCCGCATCCACGGCCCCGGCAGTGTGGGGCTGATCACACTGGACACCTACCGTGTGGGCGCGCACGAACAACTGCGCACTTACGGGCGCATGCTGGGCATCGTGGCCCACCTGGCACACGACCGCGCCGCGCTGCAAGACCTGCTGGGTCTGCTCAGCGGCAAGAAAATGGTGTTGATCGACACCACCGGCGTGGCCCCCAGGGACCCCCGCAAGCGCGACATGCTGGATGTGCTGGACCTGCCCCATGTGAACCGCCTGCTGGTGCTCAACGCCGGCTGCCACGGCGATACGCTGGACGACGTGCTGACCGCCTTCAAAACCGACGGCTCGCAACAGGCCATCCTGTCCAAGGTGGACGAGGCCGTGAAGCTGGGCCCCGCGATCGACGCACTGATCCGCCACCAGATGGTGCTGCGCGGCGTGACCAACGGCCAGCGCGTGCCCGAGGACTGGGAGCGTGCCAACGCCCACCAGCTCATCAGCGCCTCCATGCGATCGCCGGCGAAGTCGGCTTTCGACCCCAAGGCCACGGACCTGAACTTCTTCTTCTCGCACTCTCCTGACACCGTGACGGAGGGGGGGCTGGTCGATGCTTGATCTGGGTTTTCACCAGGCGGCCAGCCTGCACAGCCTCACCCCGCAGGCAGAGCTGCGGCTGCTGGCAGTCGCCAGCCAGGGCAACACGGCGAGCGGCCTGGAAACGCTATGGCAGATCTGCGCCAGCCTGCAGCGGCTGGGCTATCCGGTGGTGGTGCTCGACGGCACGGCGCAGGAGTCCGACGACAGCCCCGGGCTGCTGCACCTGCTGCAACATGCCACGTGGAATGACGGCGCCAGCCTGAACCTGGGCGCCACCGCATCCTCCCTCGCCGTGATTCCAGCGGCCAAGGGGCTGCAGCACCTGAGCCGCAAAGCCAGCGGCAGCACACGCTCGCCCATGGAGAGCTTGCTGCCCTGCTTCAGGACTTACGGCCTCATGGTGATTCACGCGCCAGCCTCCACCCTGGGGCCCCTGCTCACCCACACGGCCACGGTGCCGCTGGTGGTCATGGGCAGTGGCGCAGCGGGCGTGATGACCAGCTACAAGAGCCTCAAGCAGATTGCGCTACACACTGGCTTGCCCTGCATGGTGGCCGCTTTGCTGCACGGCAACACCGCCGCCGAACGCCGCAAGGCCCAGTCCCAGCTGATGACCTTGCAGGCATGTGCCGAGCGCCATCTGGGCGGCCCGATACGAACCACCACCATTGCCACGCAGAACCCCCAGGAGCTTCAGCGCCTGGCCTTGCAACTGCTGGAAAATGCGGGCACTATGAACGGAGCGCTGGCTGCGCTGACACCCAGCAACTTGACAGGCATGCCTGCGCATTTTGTCCGGAGCCACTGACCAGAGCCTGTGATGCACCTCTACGTACGCACGTTGACCCGAAACGCTCCCCACGGTCTGGCAAGTTGCTGGCCCCGGGCGGCGGAAAAAGATCGGGTGATGGCACCCCCAAGCGGCTCCAAAACAAGATCGCATACCCGCCCTACCAGTGCATAACACCCTCTCTATGTACACCGCCAAAGGCCAGCTTGATCGCGATGCCATGATCCGCCAGCATGTACCGCTGGTCCGGAGGATTGCGCACCACATGATCGCCAAGCTGCCTCCCAATGTCGAGCTGGATGACTTGATCCAGGTCGGCATGATGGGGCTGGCCGAAGCTCTGTCGCGCTACGAAGTGGCACAGGGCGTGCAGTTTGAAACCTTTGCCACCCAACGCATCCGGGGCGCCATGCTCGACGAGCTGCGCGAGGGCGACTGGATGAGCCGCAGCTCGCGCAAGAGCCAGAAAGACATTGAACACGCTGTGCACCGGCTGGAGCAAAAGCTGGGACGCAGCCCGCTGGAGTCCGAAATAGCCAGCGAAATGGGCATGAGCCTGGCGGACTACCAGAATCTGCTGGGCAAGGTCCGGGGCACCCAGCTGGTGTACCTCGAAGACATGACGCATGGCAACGATGACGAGGATGGGTTTCTGGACCGCCACGTTGCCGACAGTGCGGCTGACCCGGTGGAGCTGCTGCGTGATCAACGGCTCAAGACGTCACTGGTCAACGCCATCAAGACCCTGCCGGAGCGCGAGCAGCACATCATGGGCATGTACTACGAACATGACATGAACCTCAAGGAAATTGCCGCCGTGCTGGGCGTTACCGAGTCGCGCGTGTGCCAGCTGCACAGCCAGTCCATTGCCCGGCTGCGGGCAAAGATGCGCGCGCACTGAGCGCCCCCACCGGCGGACACCAGGCGCCGCGCAGGTCGTTGCGCAGGGCCATAGGGTGACGGGCCGCCGCTTTTCGCGACCGGGCCCACAACCCCTTCAGAACAATGGATGCCGCTCAGCCTGCAGAGCGGTAGATGCGCGCCACACCCGGCGCGGCTCCGCGCGCCCCCAGGCCATCGCCATAGGTAGCCGCCGCATTGGGGGGCAACAGGCCGGCGGCTTGGCGGTCCGTGCTGGCAGCAAGCCGGGCCAGGCTTTCACGGTGCAGGATCAGCATGCTGCGGATCGCATCCGCGCGCTTTTGCAGCGACGCTGGCAAGGGCAACCCCCGCGCGGCCGCCTGCTCCAGCGCACGCGAGAAATCGGCCGCTGCATCACGCAAGGCCGTGCTGTTTTTTTCCAGGGAGGTGGGGTCGGCCGCGAGAAGTGCGGCGGAGACTTGTTCGATCAGCTGCTCAACAGCCGAGAGAGATTCTTCCAGAGACATGGCGCATTGTGCGATGGATTGCGCCCGGTAGCAAAACGCCGGTCAACCCCGCGAGCGGGACAGGATCTCCTGGGCGTTGGACAACAGCTTGTCGGCAATGGCTTCGGCGTCGACCGAGAATTCGCCCTTTTCGATGGCAGCGCGCACTGCCTTGACCTTGCCTGCGTCAAAATCTGCCGTGCTGCGGGTGGCAGGGCTGAGCGCCCGGGCCGCGGTGGACACAGTGACAGGCACACCGGCGGATGACGCCATCAGTGCGTCCTTGGTGGCTCCTTCAGCAGCGCTGGCTGGGGCCTTGGCTTGCTTGGCAAGCCCCGTCGGCGGCAACCCGCCCGGCAGTTCCGGTGTTTGACCTATCTTCATCGCTCTCTCCACCACCCCGTTGGATGTGGGGCATCAGTAGCAATGTTTTCGACCCATTTGGCCCGGACTTTAGCCATTTATCACCGGGGCGTCATCACAGAGTGACATCCACTGTCCCAGAATCATTCACAGTTCCACTTACGATGCGGCCATTCTCCATGCGCACGCGCACAGTCTGCCCGGCAGAGCCTGCGGTCAACGCCTGGCCCGCAGAGCTGACCGCATAGCCCGGCCCCTGGGCCACCACTTTCACCTGCGCACCGGCCTTGAACAGCAGGGGGGCACGCACCATGGCCTGGCGCACCGCCTGCCCCGCCACCAGTTGGCGGGCCGCGGTCTGCCCTACCCACAGGTCGGGATTGGCCATGACGGGAGAGGAATCGGCCGCCCAGTCCACTTCGGCCTCTGTGGCGTCATTGGCCGTCAACACGGCACCGGGCGCCACATTGTTGATCAACACCCAGGCCGGGCCAAACGCCTTGATGGTGACGGGCAAAAACACGTTCCATGCGGTGGCTCCCTCCACGCAGCGCAGCCCCAGACGGGTCCGGCCCCACAGGCGGGCACCTACGGGCAGATAGGGTTCAACGCGCGCACAGGGCGCCAGCCGCAGGCGCGAATCCAGTGAGCCAACACTCACTTCCATACGCAATGGCAGCGCGGAGGACGGGTTGCGGGCCAACGCATCGTCCAGCCAGCGCTGGGTAAGCGGCCCCAGGTCCGCCGCGGGGTCTGCCGCCGACTGGGCGTGCGCAACACCATGGGGGCCCAGCGCAGCCACAGCCAATACACCCGCCAGGCAGAACGTACGCACCAAGGCGCCGGCACGCACAGCCAGCGACTGCCGGGTGGCGCCGCACAGCGCGACGTCGGTGTTGGTGTCAGAGAAAAGGAAGTGGGCGGTCATGGGGGCCTCCAGGGCATCGGCTGGCCAGGCTGCCCGCGCACGGGGTGCTACGGAAGGCAGGGGCCATTTCACCCCTGGAACTATAGGCAGATGACCCGGACGCAAAACCCGGAACTGCACATCCATTTGCCACTTCTTCGCGCTTTAGAAAAAGGGCGCGGTTTCCATAATCGAACCACGCCAAAAGCCCCCCGGGGACGGCGACTTTGCAACCGACGGTGTGAGGCACACATGCTTGACAAGATGACCAACCAGCTGAATTTTCACGGCAACGCCCTGGTGCTGCGTGGGGAACGTCAGCGCGCCATCGCCAGCAACATTGCCAACGCCGACACCCCTGGCTATGTGGCACGCGACTTCAAGTTCGGCGACGCGCTGCGCGAGGCTACGGGCATGACTTCTTCCGCCACGGGCACTGCCGGCGCGGCGGTCACGCGGCTGGCAACCGGAGGCTCGTACGGAACTGCGGGCACGACCGATCCGCACCATATTCCGCTGCCCACCGTGAATTCCAGCACCAGCATCGACCGGCAAGGCGCCCTGGGCTATGCGGTGCAAACGCAACCGAGCCTGGACAACAACTCGGTGGACCTGGACCGCGAGCGCGCCAACTTCGTGGACAACGCCGTGCGCTATGAAGCCACGCTGCGGTTCATCAACGGCAACGCCAAGACCATGCTCAGCGCCATCCAGGGCCAATAACCAGCCAGCCCCGCAGCGCAGAAAGCGAGCCACCTCATGTCCATGTTTTCGATTTTCAACGTATCGGGCAGCGCCATCAGTGCGCAGTCGCAGCGGCTCAACGTGGTGGCCAGCAACCTGGCCAATGTGGACGCCGTGGCAGGCCCCGATGGTCAGGCTTACAAGGCACGCCAGGTGGTGTTCCAGACAGCGCCCATGGGGGCCGACAGCTCTGCGGGCGTCAAGGTCAGCGGTGTCAGCGAAAGCAATGTGCCGGGCCGCCGCGTGCACGACCCCAGCCACCCGTCGGCCGACGAGCAGGGGTATGTGACGCACTCCAACGTCAACGCGGTTGAAGAGATGGTCAACATGATCTCTGCCTCGCGCTCGTACCAGAACAACGTCGAGGTCATGAACACGGCCAAGTCGCTGCTCCTCAAAACCCTGCAGATGGGCCAGTAAGGCAAGAGCCTGCTCCAAGAAGGACACCACCATGATTCTCAGTGCCACCAACGCCCCCACGGTGACGGACTCGTCCAGCACCAAGGCCAACGCGTCCACCGACCCGGCTGCCGCGCAAGACCGCTTTTTGAAACTGCTGGTTGCGCAGCTGAACAACCAGGACCCGATGAACCCCCTGGACAACGCCCAGATGACTTCGCAGATCGCGCAGATCAACACGGTGACCGGCATCCAGCAACTGAACCAGACCATGCAGAGCATGGCTTCGCAGTTCAACTCGCTGCAGGTCATGCAGGGCACAGCCCTGGTGGGCCGCAATGTGCTGACCGAGGGCTCCAGCCTGGCGGTGGCGGACAAGACCGGCAAGGGCGGCTTCGAGCTGGGCTCGGCCGCCACCAACGTGAAGGTCGAGGTCACAACCGCAGGCGGGCAGGTGGTGGACACCATCGACCTGGGTGCCAAGGCGGCGGGCCGCCACACCTTCGACTGGGACGCCAGCCAGTACACCGGCTCCACCGAAGGGCTGCAGTTCCGCGTGACGGCCGTCAATGGCTCCACCAAGCTGGACTCCACCGCACTGAACCTTGCCAAGGTGACGGCCGCAGGCGCCGAGGACGGACAGCTGGTGCTGAGCCTGTCCAACGGCAAAACCATCAACTACAGCCAGATCAAGGCCTTGGTGTAACACCAGCCTGCTTCGTATCGCGTCAACAGGAGAACACCATGAGTTTTCAGCAAGGCCTGTCCGGCTTGAACGCCGCCAGCAAGAACCTCGATGTCATCGGGCACAACATTGCCAACTCCAACACCGTCGGGTTCAAGGCCTCGCGGGCCGAGTTTGCCGAGATGGTGGCCTCTGCCATCGGCTCGGCAGGGGGCTCCAATGCAGGCATCGGCGTGGAAGTGGGCGCCGTGGCGCAGCAATTCACCCAGGGCAACCTGACCATCACCGGCAACAGCCTGGACGTGGCCATCAATGGCAATGGGTTCTTCACCCTCACGCTGCCCGATGGCACCGCCGCCTACACCCGCTCCGGCAACTTCAAGCTGGACAAGGAAGGCAACATGATCACCAACGACAACGCGTCGGTGATGGGCTACCCGGTGGACCCGGTGACGGGTCTGCGCACCGGCACCGACCCCATCCCCATGGTGTTCCCGACCGCCGAGCCAATTCCCGCCAAGCAGACCACCAAGATCACGGCGGCCTTCAACCTGGACGCCCGCGCCACCGACGCGGCGGGCAACCCCGCAGCCACGCCCCCCATCCCGGCCACCCCGCGCGCCACCTATGGCACGTCGATCAACGTGTTCGACAGCCAGGGCGTGGCCAAACCGGTGAGCCTGTACTTTCAGAAAACCGCCACCGCCAACACCTGGGACGTATACGACGCCCTGGACGACCCCACCGCTGTGCCGCCCGTGGTGGCCACGCCCATCGGCCAGATCACGTTCGACAACAACGGCGCCATCACCGGCCCGGTGGCCACGCCACCCGCCACGGGCTTTTCGCTGCCGCTCACCATCAACCCCACGCCGCCCAACCCCAATAACCTGCCCACCTATACCGTGGACGTGAGCCTGGACAAGGTGACGCAGTTCGGCAAGAAGTTTGCGGTGTCCAACCTGAGCCAGGACGGCTACACCTCGGGCGAGCTGACCGGCATCAACATCGAGAACAACGGGATGATCATGACCCGTTATTCCAACGGCGTGACGCGTGCCGAGGGCCAGCTGGCGCTGTCGAGCTTCCGCAATACGCAGGGTCTGGCCTCGGTGGGCAGCAACAACTGGGTGGCCACGTTCGAGTCGGGCCAGCCCGTCGTCGGCACCGCCACGGATGGCAGCTTTGGCTCGCTGCGCTCGGGCGCCCTGGAAGACTCCAACGTGGACCTCACGGCCGAGCTGGTGAACATGATGACTGCCCAGCGCGCCTACCAGGCGAATGCACAGACCATCAAGACGCAAGACCAGGTGATGTCCACCCTGGTGAACCTGCGCTGACCGGCTGCCCCCCCACTGAACCCGTCCAGGACACCGGAGATCCCCCATGGACCGCATCATCTACACCTCGATGACAGGCGCCAACGCCGCCGCCCACCGGCAGGCGGTGCTGTCCAACAACCTCGCCAACGTGTCCACCGGCGGGTTCCGCGCCGAGATGTCCACCTTCCGCTCGGTGCCGCTGCAAGGCGACGGCGCCAAGACGCGCGTGTTTGCGCTGGAGGCCACCTCGGGCTACGTCAACACCCCCGGCCCTGTACAACGCACCGGCCGCAACCTCGACGCCATGGCGGCCGGCAACGCCTGGTTTGCAGTGCAGGGACTGGATGGCACCGAGGCCTACACCCGTGCGGGCAGCTTTGAGGTGTCGGCCACAGGCCAGCTGCTCACCCCCACCGGCCTGCCCGTGTTGTCCGATGGCGGAGCGCCCATCGACGTGCCGCCCGGTGCCGATGTGTCGCTCGGGTCGGACGGTACCGTGACCTCCAAGATCCCGGGCCAGCCCGCCCAGGCCATTGGCCGCCTCAAGCTGGGCACACCCACGCCGGAAGACCCGCTCAAGCGCGGCGACGACGGGCTGTTTCGCACCACGTCGGGCGACCCCATGCCCAACGACGCCAACGCGCGCATGCTGTCGGGCGCGCTGGAAGGCTCGAACGTGAACCCTGTCGAATGCATGGTCGGAATGATCGCTGCATCGCGCCAGTTCGAGCAGCAGATGAAGCTGCTGCAGACCGCCGAAACCAACGACAAGACCGCCAGCCAGCTGCTGAGCATGAACGGCTGATGCCGCTGCCCACCACCGCACGCACCCGCCCTAAGGAAGCACCATGATCAACTCCCTCTGGATCGCCAAGACCGGCATGTCTGCCCAGCAGACCCAGCTCGATGTCATCTCGCACAACCTGGCCAACGTCTCCACCACGGGCTACAAGCGCAACAACGCGGTGTTCGAAGACCTGATCTACCAGAACCTGCGCCAGGTGGGTGCCAACACCACCGAACAAAACCAGCTGCCCACCGGCCTGCACCTGGGCCTGGGCGTGCGCACGGTGGCCACCAGCCGCAACTTCATGCAGGGCAGCCTGCAGGAGTCCAAGAACAACCTGGATGTCGCCATCAACGGCAACGGCTTCTTTGAAGTGACCATGCCCGATGGCACCGTGGGCTACACCCGCGACGGCTCCTTCCAGGTCGATGCCCAGGGCCGCATGGTCACGTCCAGCGGGCTGCCCGTGGTCAATGGCATCACCATTCCGGCCAACGCCACCAGCGTCAGCATCAGTGCCGAAGGCGCCGTGGCAGTCACCGTGCCGGGCAACACACAGCCGCAGACCGTTGGCAACCTGGCCATGGCCAGCTTCATCAACCCGGCCGGCCTGGAGCCCATCGGGCAGAACCTGTTCAAGGAATCCGCCGCCTCCGGCCAGCCCCAGCAGGGCACTCCCGGCACGAACGGCCTGGGCATCATCAAGCAAGGGTTTCTGGAAGCCTCCAACGTCAACGTGGTGGAAGAGCTGGTCACCATGATCCAGACCCAGCGCGCCTACGAGATGAATTCCAAGGCCATCCAGACCTCGGACCAGATGCTGGCCAAGCTCGCCCAGCTGTGACCGGAATGCCCCCCGCGCTTTTGCCCAGGACCTTCGCCATGCGCACTTTCACACGCCCTCTTCGCCTGCTGCAGGCACTTGGCTCGCTGCGTGCGGGCATCCCCGCGCTGGGCGCAGCACTGCTGTGCGCCGGCTGCGCCACCCTGTCGCCACCGCCGCCGGTGGACATCCTGCCCACCACCCCACCCCCGCTCGCCGCTGCACCGCGCACCCCATCCCCGGTGACGGGCGGACTGTTCCACAACGCCAGCTACCGGCCCGCTTTTGAAGACCGCCGCGCGCGCCTGGTGGGCGACAACGTGACCATTCAGATCGTGGAGAACGTGACGGCCAGCCAGAAGTCGTCGTCCACGGTGGACCGCACCTCCGAAGTCTCTGCCGGCGTGACCGCCCTGCCCTTCACCAGCAAGACCTTCACCGACAAGCTGGGCGTGGGCGCCAATTCGGGCAATGCGTTCTCCGGCAAGGGCGGCACCGAAAGCGCCAACACCTTCACCGGCTCCATCACCGCCACGGTGGTGGATGTGCTGCCCAATGGCCACCTGGTCATCACTGGCGAAAAGCAGATCGGCGTGAACCAGAACGTGGATGTACTGCGCTTTTCGGGCACGGTGGACCCACGCGCACTGCAACCCGGCAGCATCGTGAACTCGACCCAGGTCGCCAATGTGCGCGTCGAATCGCGCGGACGCGGCGCGCAGAACGAAGCCCAGGCCATGGGCTGGCTGGGCCGGTTCTTCAACACCGTCACGCCGTTCTGACCGCACTGGGCGCACCGAAAGCGCCCATGTCCCCAGTCCTTCCGGCATCCGACGGAGGGCTGGGTGCGTCCTTTCACCACTACAAATTTGATAGCTATTGGCGCATATAGCACTAGCGCCTCTGGCCGTTTTTACTCAAAAACCGCCGCCCAGAGCGTCCACGGGCCGTTTCTGCGCGCACCTTGCCAACGCGGCTTCAGACCCAGCCAATAAGCCGGTGATCCCGCTTCTTTTTGGGTTTTAGTTCTGGCCATGGCCTACCACAATGGATGCCATGAAAGCCTCGTCCCATTCCCTCTTGCCCCGCACCGCGCGCGTGCTGTGGCTGCTGCTGGCCCTGGTGGCCGCAGGGCTGGCAACGCCTGCACAGGCCTTGCGCATCAAGGAAGTGGCGGCGGTGCAGGGCGTGCGCAGCAACCAGTTGACCGGCTACGGCCTGGTGGTAGGGCTGGACGGCACGGGCGACCAGACGACGCAGATGCCCTACACCACGCAGGCCATGTCCAATTACCTGCAGCAGATGGGCATCAGCCTGCCACCCGGCACGGCGTCGCAGCTGCAGCTCAAGAACGTGGCGGCGGTGATCGTCACGGCGCAACTGCCCGCCTTTGCCCAGCCGGGCCAGCAGATCGACGTGAACGTCTCGTCCATGGGCAATGCCAAGTCGCTCAAGGGCGGCACGCTCATCGTCACACCGCTGCGCGGCGCTGACGGCGAGATCTATGCACTGGCCCAGGGCAACATGGTGGTGGGCGGCGCTGGCGCGTCGTCCGGTGGCAGCAAGGTGCAGATCAACCACCTGAGCGCAGGCCGCATTCCGCTCGGTGCGCAGGTGGAACGGGCCGTGCCCACCCCGCTCAACGAAGGCGACACCATCAACCTGGGCCTGAACGCCTCGGACTTCCAGACCGCCCGCCGCGTGGCGCAGGTGATCAACGCCAAGCTGGGCAACGGCCTGGCCACCGCGCTGGACGGTCGCACGGTGCAGGTGCGCGCTCCCATCGACCCCGGCGCCCGCGTCGGCTTCATTGCCGACCTGGAAGAGCTGCCGCTCGAATCCTCCACGCCCTCTGCCAAGGTGGTCATCAACGCCCGCACGGGCTCGGTGGTGCTCAACCAGTCGGTCACGCTGGGGCCTTGTGCCATCGCCCACGGCAACCTGTCGATCACCATCAGCTCCACGCCCGTGGTCAGCCAGCCCAATGCGTTCTCCCAGGGGCAGACGGTGGTCACGCAAAAGAGCGACATCACCATCAACCAGGAACCGGGCAACGTGATCCAGATGCCCGCGTCGCCGCAGCTGGCCGACGTGGTCAAGGCCCTCAACACGCTGGGCGCCACACCCGGCGACCTGCTGGCCATCCTGCAGGCCATCAAGGCCGCCGGCGCGCTGAACGCCGAGCTGGAGGTGATCTGACATGGCTCGCCCTGCTGCCGCCGCTGCGCGCATCATTCACCGGGAGCGACCATGGCCCTGACCCTGCCCTCGTCCAGCACCTCCAGCCCCTCGAACGCGCTGGCGGTCGATATCCGCTCGCTCAACTCCCTCAAATACGACGCGGGCACGAGCAACAGCGCACAGGTCACGCGCGAGGCAGCCAAGCAGTTTGAATCGCTGTTCATGCGCGAACTCATCAAGAGCATGCGCGACGCCACCATGAAGTCCGGCCTGATGGAGGGCGAGCAGGCCAACCTGGGCCAGGACATGCTGGACCAGCAGCTGTCTGTGAATATGTCGGGCCTGCAGGGCGGCCTGTCGGAAGCCATCGCCCGCCAGCTTTCGCGCCAGATGGGCGGTGCGGACACCAACTTCTCGGTGCCGTCCACGCTGAGCCTGCCGCAGGCACAGAACCGGTCTGCGACCTCCGCCACCACGTCTTCCGTCGATACCACCCTGCCCGTCCCCAAAGGCCGCGAAGGCTTTGTGCAGCACCTGAGCGGCACCGCCGAGCGCGTGGCGCAGGAAAGCGGCATCCCCGCCAGCTTCATGCTCGGCCAGGCTGGACACGAAACCGGCTGGGGCAAGAGCGAGATCAAGACCGCCAACGGTGGCAACTCGTTCAACCTGTTCGGCATCAAGGCGGGCAAGGGCTGGACCGGCAAGGTGGCCGAGATCACGACCACCGAATACATCAACGGCACACCGCGCAAGGTGGTGGCCAAGTTCCGTGCGTACGATTCGTACGAGGATTCCTTCCGCGACTACGCCAAGCTGATCACCGACAACCCGCGCTACGAAAAAGCCCAGGCCACCGCCAAGACGGGCTCTGCCGTGGCCTACGCGGCCGAGCTGCAAAAGGCCGGTTACGCCACCGACCCAGAGTACGCCAAGAAGCTCAGCGGCGCTATCAACAGCGCGCTGCGTGTACAGCGCGCCCAGGCGTGATGGACGAGAAGAACCGAGGTAAGCCATGAGTCTGCTCAACGTCGGCGCCCGCGCCCTGCTGGCCAACCAGGTGGCCCTGCAGACGGCAGGCCACAACATTGCCAATGTCAACACACCCGGCTATTCGCGCCAGACGGTGGTGCTGCAGACCGTGCAGGGCCAGTTCACGGGCGGTGGCTACATCGGCCAGGGCGTGGATGTGCAGACCATTCTGCGCAACCAGAGCGAGCTGCTCACGCGCCAGTCGGCCGCGGCTGGATCGACCCAGGCGGCCGACGCCATCCGCGCCCAGCGCCTGAGCCAGTTGCAGGAAGTGTTCAGCGGCGGCACCCAGGGCCTGGGCGCCGCCATCAACGACATGATGAACGCGTTCTCGGACGTGGTCAGCAGCCCCACCGACATCACGGCACGCACGGTGGTCCTTACGCGGCTGGACGAAACGGCCGCACGCATGCGCACCGCTAGCGACCGGATCAACGAGATCGAGTACACCGTCAAGGAACAGCTGCAGAGCAGCGTGACCGCCATCAACAGCCTGGCCACGCAGATGGCGGCCATCAACGAGCAGATTGCCCGGGCCACCGGCAACGGCCAGAGCCCCAACGACCTGCTGGACCAGCGCGACCAGATCATCCGCGACATCAACCAGTATGTGCAGACCACCCAGATCCCGGCGGATGACGGCACCGTGGGCCTGTTCGTGGCGGGCAGCCAGCCCCTGGTGCTGGGCAGCACGGCCGCCAGCCTGTCGATCGACGATGCAACGACTTTCCCGGGCAGCGGACAGTCCAAGCTGTTTTTCAACCGCCCCGGCGCCACCCCGGTGGAGCTGGACGAGAACGTGCTGGGCGGTGGCAGCGTCTCGGGCCTGCTGCGCTTTCAGAACACGGACCTGAGCGAAGGGCGCAATCTGCTGGGCCGCATGGCGCTGGCCATCGGCATGACGATGAACGACCAGCAGAACCTGGGCCTGACGCTCGATGGCGTGCCAGGCAAGGATCTGTTCGCGCTGCCCGCCAGCATGCCGGGCCACACCAACGGCGCAGGGGTGGGCACGGTGTCGTTCACCGGCCCCACACAGTTTGCTGCGTCCGACTATGAGATTCGCTTCACCACGGGCACGGCCGGGCAGGTGGTGCGCCTGTCCGACGGCCAATCAACCCCGTTTACCAGCGCTGCCAACCTGGCCACGCTGCAGATCGATGGGCTCAACTTCAACCTGACCACGCCCGGCAACCCTGGCGAGCGCATGCTGTTCAAGCCGTTCAGCACGGCTGCCAACAACATCCAGGCGCTGGTGTATTCGCCGCGCGACCTGGCAGCCGCCAACCCCATCAACGCCGCCATGGGCACGGCCAACGGCGGCACCATGCAGCTGGGCAGCCTCAAGGCCACGGGCCTGCCCAACCCGCCGGGGCTGGTGCTGCCGGCAAATGCCAACCCAGCAGCCATTCCGCCCATCCTGGGGGGTATCCAGTTGCAGTTCACCGCCGGGCCGCCCACGACCTACGACGTGCTCGACCGCGGGACCGCGCCACCCACCTCGCTGGCGACTGCGCAGCCCTACACCTCGGGCCAGCCCATCTCGATCAACGGCTGGCAGATCACGCTGCAAGGCACCCCCAAGACGGGCGACACCGTGGTGATCGGCAATGCGCTGGACCCGCAGTACGGAGACGCCTACACCCGCAACGCAGGCAACGCGAATGCCCTGATGGGACTGCGTGACGTGAAAATGTTTGACGAGTCCACCCTCTCCGACGGCTACGCTGGCGCCATTGCCCAGGTGGGCACACGCACCCAGAGCGCCAAGTTTGCGGAACAGCTGTCGTCCACCATCGCAGCCAACCTGGAGCGCGACCGCACGGCAGTGTCGGGGGTGAACCTGGACGAAGAGGCCGCCAAGCTGATCCAATACCAGCAGGCGTACCAGGCCTCCGCCAAGATGATCCAGATTGCGCAGAACATTTTTGATTCGCTGATCCAGGGCCTGGGCCGATGAATGCCGCCCCTGGCGTGAGGAGTTCGACATGAGCACAAACATCTACCGCGTCGGCACGGCCAACATGTATGACAACGCGCTGCGCAACCTGGGCGCGCGCCAGACCAGCCTGACCACGCTGCAAGAGAACCTGACGTCAGGCAAACGGGTGGTGCGCGCCAGCGACGACCCGGTGTCAGCAGCCCAGGCTGAGCGAGCCCTCAACCGCCTGTCGCGCATCCAGACCGAACAACGTGCGCTGGAGACCCAGCGCAATGCGATTGCACAGGGGGAATCCTCACTGGGCGACGCGGTGAATCTGATCCAGAACTTTCGGGAGCTAGTGGTCAGTGCGGGCGATGCCAGCATGACCCCGAACGACCGCGCCACGGTCGCCAACCAGCTGCAAGGCCTGCGCGAGCAACTGCTGGAAGTCGCCAACCGGAAAGACACCAACGGCATCCCCTTGCTGAGTGCATTGGGCAGCGCGCTGGCGCCGTTCCTGGGCCCCTTGAGCAGCTCCCCCGACTACAGCTTCCAGGGCTTGCCGGGTCAGACGGCGAGCAACGGCGTGACGGTACCGGGGGCCCTCGACGGCGACTCTGCCTTCATGTTCGACCCCACCCGCGACAGTGTCTACACCGCCGGAGTCAGCAACATCCCGGTCGGCCGACAGCTCACCACCACGGCCATCACGCCCACCAACAAAGCTTTGGTGACGGGTGACAACTACACCGTCACCTTCAGCGCAGTAGGTCCAGGCGCCACCACGGGCACCAGCACAGCCACGTACACCATCACCAATACCACCACGGGCGCCGTCTCCGCCCCGGTGGTGGTGCCGGACTACCCGACCGACAAGCCGGTCACCATCTCCGTTCCAGGCATTCCGGGGCTTTCCTTCGACATCAAGGGCAACCCGGCCAACGGGGATACCGTCACCCTGCAGCCCAGCGCGAGCATGTTCAGCACCATGGACAGTGCCATCAATGGCATCCGCAACGCTCCCAACAACAACGGCGCCATCCAGGCCGTGGGGCAGGCACTGGCCAACATCGATATTGGACTGGAGCGCGTACACAACATGCGCAGTTACGCCGGCGAGCTGCTCAATCGCGCAGACCGCATCACCGGCGACCAGGAAAAGCGCTCCATCCAGCTGGAAGGCGACCGTTCGCGGGCAGAGGATCTCGATATGATCAAGGGCATTTCCGACTTCCAGAACCAGCAGGTGGGTTATGAGGCTGCACTCAAGTCCTATGCGCAGGTTCAGAAGTTGTCGCTGTTCAACTTTATTGGCTAGGAGCCTGTGCGGCAGAGGGTGTTCGGGCGCAGAGCCCATCGCACCCTGTGCCAGCAGGCTTCAGCACCGGCTGGTGCACCGTGGCGACACCCATCCCGCGAGCGCTGGCTGGCCCTGTTTTTTTGCCTGAGAGCCCATGGTCCAATCCGTCCTAGGTAGCCTGATCCTGGGCTACCGCCCTTTGTGGAACCGCACCCGCAAACTTGCAGGCATCCAGCTGTATGCCCACAACGAGGCCTCGGCAACCGTCGATGGCGGGCACCTGCTGCGCACGCTGCAGGAGCTGTGGTCGGCCAGCTCGCCGCCACTGCTGATCTCGGCACAGACCCGCCAGCTGCTGTGCGACCTGCTCGAAAACGCGCCACGGGCTGCACCGTGGATCGAGGTGCGCGGCGAGTGGCTGTCGGACTCTGCCATCTATGACCGCGTGAAGGCCGCGCACCAGCGCGGGCTGCGCATGGTGTGGCGGGGCGACATGGACAAGCTGCCCGAGCCCGAGATTGCCCGCTGCTTCGACAACAGCCTGCTGACCTTGCGCCCGGAAGACGCCGTGGCTGCGCTGCAGGCCACGCCCCCACGCCCAGGCAGTGCCGCCGCCGCAGCAGCACCTGTTGCCAAACGCACCCCCAGCCCGGTGCTGGCTGGCCAGATGTATGAAAACATCGCCAGCCGGGCACTGATGGAGCACTGTCTGGACCAGGGCAGCGCGATGGCGCTGGCTGGGTGGCCGACGGAGGATGTGCTCTACAGCCTGCGCCACCACCCGCAGCAGCCCTCGCACGCGGTGATCTTCAAACTCATGAAGGCCATCGACGACGAGCAGTCGCTGGAAACCTTTGAAGACATCATGGGCGAGGACCCGCTGCTCGCGTACCGCTTCATGGTCTATACCAACTCGGCCGCCCTGGGCCTGCGCACCGGAATTGATTCGCTGCGCCGGGGCCTGGTGATGATGGGCTACAGCTCCATCAAGCGCTGGCTGTCCGACCAGCTGCCCCATGCGAGCACCGAGGCCAACATGCAGCCGGTGCGCGAAGCCATGGTGATCCGCGCACAGCTCACCGCGCGGCTGCTGGACGCGGGCATCGAGAACGACCTGCGCCGCGAGATCTACCTGTGTGGCCTGCTCTCCCAGCTCGATGAGCTGCTGGGCGAGCCCCTGGGCACCATCCTCAAGCGCCTGCCCCTGTCCGAACGCATCTACGACGCCACCGTGTTGCGCACTGGCCCCTACACCGGCGGTCTGCAGATGGCCTGCGCACTGGAGACAGATGACGCCAGCGCCATCCGCCAGCTGTGCGAGACCTTCGAGATGGACCTGGAAGAGGTCAACCGCGCGCTGCTGCGGGTGTTGTCTGACCTGGAAGTGGAAAGAAAGTAGGCCCCTGCGCCGGTTCGTGTGGGCGACACCACCATGCGATTGCGCGACCCCAGGGCAATGTCTGCGGCTTACCGCCCCTGCTCAGCCCGCACACGCTCAAAGATGCGCCAGAACGCCGCGTCCTGCGTCGTCGCAAAGTTGATGCGCATGAGCGTGCTGGGTTTGCGCTCGGCATGGAACAACGCACCGGGCGCCAGCAGATAGCCTTCGTCCAGCATGCGCTGCGACAGCGCATCGGTGTCCACCCCGGTCTCCACCCAGCCAAACAGGCCCACCGGCTCGGCCGCAAAGGTGCAGCCCGCCCCCAGGGCGAGCTTGACGCTGCGCGCGCGTGCGGCATCCAGCCGGGTGCGGATGCGTTCGGCGTGGCGGCGCAGCTGGCCCTGCTCGATGCACAGTGCCAGGGCCTTCTCCAGCAGCGCCGGTGTGGTCAGCGTGGCCAGCAGCTTGGTGTCCAGCAATTGCTCCACCAGCGCAGGCGGCGCGGCCATGAAGCCAATACGCCAGTTGGGCGCCAGGATCTTGGCAAAGCCGCTCACATAGATGGTGCGCTGCAGGCCATCCAGCGCCGTGAGGCGCGTGGCGTGCTCCGGCGCTATGTGGCTGTAGGTGTCGTCTTCCACCACATGGAAGTTGTGCTGGTTGGCCAACTGCAACACGCGGTGGGCACTGCCCGGCGTAAGGCAGTAGCCCGTGGGGTTGTGAAACACGCTCACGCTCACGTAGAGCTTGGGCTTGTGCACCTCGCAGTAGCGCGCCATGACTTCCAGATCCGGGCCATCGGCGCGGCGCGGCACGGGCAGGATGTGCATGCCCAAGGCGGCCAGCCGCGCAAACTCCACCGCCCAGCCGGGCTCCTCCACCATGACCGGGTCGCCCGGGCGCAGCAGGGTGCGGCTCACGATGTCCAGCGCATGCGTGGCCCCCACGGTGGTGATGATGTTCTCAGGCACCGTGTGCACGTTGAGCGTGGACAGCTTTTTGGCCAGCACGCGCCGTAGGCCTGCATCGCCCAACGGCTCGCCATACTGCAGCGAAAACTCCTGCAGGGCGCGCGAGTTGGTGACCTTGCGCACGGCGGCGGGCATGAAGGTGGACTCCAGCCAGTCGGGCGGAAAGACCCCCATGCCGGGCTGGGGCTTGTCGCTGATCTTGTGGAACATGCCCCGGATCAGCGCCGTGGCGTTGACGGGCGACACCCCTGGACCCGCGCGGCCAGCGGCACGCGCCGCAAACCAGTGCGCCGTGCTCCAGTTGGCGGCAGCACTTTCCAGAGCCAGGTCGTCGGGGCGCGCGCGCGTGTCAAGGTCGCCGTCGGCTGCATCCACCGCTCGGCCACTTTCGCGGACAAAAAACCCCCGGTTCTTGCGCGCCTCCACCAGGCCCTGCGCCAGCAGCTGGTCATAGGCCGCCACCACGGTGGACGGACTCACCCCATGCTGCTGCGCGCACTGGCGCACGGACGGCAGGCGAGCACCCGGTGCCATCAGGCGGTTGCGGATGCGCTCGGCAAACCGGGCGGACAGTTGTTCGGTCAGCGACTGGGTGGACGATTTCATCAGCATGGTGGCATTCCGCTCGCTGCGCCGCCAGGCGCCGGTGTGTATTGTTTTGCCGGGCAATACAGATTTGCAACTGCGCCGACTGTCTGTACTGGTTGTGTATTGGTAGCAAGATTACATTGAAGGCAGATCCCCGACAAGTCCCCCACCCCTTCCCGCACCCACCATGAGCGTCGCTGAACTCACCGCCCTGCTGCTGTTTTGCACCGCCATGAGCTTTTCGCCGGGGCCCAACACCACCTTGTCCACCGCGCTGGCCGCCAACCTCGGGCTCAAGCGCGCGCTGCGCTTTTGCTTTGCGGTGCCTGCGGGCTGGACGCTGCTCATGCTGGGCAGCGGGCTGGGCCTGGGTGCCCTCATCACCGGCGTGCCCGCCCTGCGCTGGGCGGTGACTTTGCTGGGCGTGGCCTACATGCTCTGGCTGGCTTTCAAACTCAGCCGCGCAGGCCAGATGACCGCCATCGACACATCGCGCCTGAACGTGACGTTCTGGCAAGGCGTAGGCCTGCAGTTTGTCAACATCAAGGCCTGGATGCTGGCCCTCACGCTCAGCGCAGGCTGGGTGGTCAATGCCGCAGGGCAGCCCGCCGCCAACCCGGGTGAGCGCCTGGCCATCATTTGCGGCGTGATGATGGTGTTCGCCTTCACCAGCAACTTTGTCTATGCGCTGGTGGGCTCGCTGCTGCGCCAGTGGCTGGCGCAGGGCGCGCGGCTGCTGTGGTTCAACCGCGCGCTGGCACTCGTGCTGGTGCTCACTGCGTACTGGATGCTCACCCTATGAACCGCGCACAGGAAAAAGAAGCCCTGCTCTGGGGCCTGGTCGGCGTCACGCTGTTTGCGGCCACGCTGCCCATGACGCGGCTGGCCGTGGGCTCTACCGACGCACCCCAGCTGTCTCCCTGGTTCGTCACGTTCGGGCGTGCCGCCGTGGCGGGCTTGCTGTCGATTGGCTATCTGCTGTGGCAGCGCACGCAAGGGCGCCTGAACCTGCCGGTGCGGGCCGAGTGGCCACTGCTGGGCATCACAGCGTTTGGCGTGATTGTCGGCTTCCCGCTGTTCCTGGCGCTGGCACTGCGCCATGTGCCCAGCACCCATGGTGCGGTGGTCACAGCCCTGCTGCCGCTGTCCACCGCCCTGCTGGGTGCACTGTGGTACCGGCAGCGGCCCTCGGCAGGCTTCTGGGCCTGTGCAGTGCTGGGCAGCGGGCTGGTACTGGGCTTCATGGTGTGGCGTGCGGGCGGCCTGTACCTGGGCGCAGCCAACATCTACCTGCTGATCGCCATGACCACAGGCGCCCTGGGCTACATCGGCGGCGCCCGCCTCACGCCCCGCCTGGGGGCCGAGCAGGTCATCTGCTGGGTGCTGGTGTGTTGCCTGCCACTCACCCTGCCCGTGGCCTGGTGGTTCGCTCCCGCCGTGCCCTCCCGCATTGGCGCGATGAGCTGGGCAGGCTTCCTGTATGTGGCCCTGTTCTCGATGTGGATCGGCTTCTTTGCGTGGTACCGCGCCCTGGCGCTGGGTGCCGTGCGGGTCAGCCAGATCCAGCTCATCCAGCCCTTTTTGAGCCTGCTGTTTGCAGTGCCCCTGCTGGGCGAACACCTGGATGCCGTCACCCTGGTGTTTGCAGCGGCCGTGATCGCCACCGTCTTCGTGGGCAAACGGATGCCCGTTCAACAACAAGGAGCCCCCGCATGAGTGCCATGACCCCAGAGCAGCGACTGCAACGGCTGGGCCTGGTGCTGCCCACCGTGTCCGCCCCGCGCGGCAACTTTGACGCCTATGTGCTGGACGGCAACACGCTGTACCTGTCGGGCAAGGGCTCACCACTGCGCAACGACATGGCGGTGGTCCCCAAGGTGGGCCGCGAGATCAGTGCCGAGGAGGCACGTCAGCACGCCCGCGAAGTGGGCCTGCAGCTGATCGCCACCATGCAGGCAGCACTCGGAGACCTCTCGCGCGTGCGCCGTGTGGTCAAGCTGCTGGGCATGGTGAATGCGGTACCCGACTTCATGCAGCACACCGAGGTCATCAACGGCTGCTCCGACCTGCTGGTGGAAGTGTTTGGTGATGCCGGACGGCACGCACGCTCGGCCGTCGGTGTCGGCTCCTTGCCGCGTGGCTTTGCGGTGGAGATCGAGGCCGTGGTGTCAATCAAGGACTGAAAACCATGCATTTGCAGAACATTCCCTTTGCCACCACCGACTGGGCCAGCATTCCGCGCGAAGAAAAAAGCGCCGCAGCGGGCCAGGCCTTCTGGCGCACCCAGACATTTGGCGAGGCGCGCGTGCGCATGGTGGAGTACACGCCAGGCTATGTGTCCGACCACTGGTGCACCAAGGGCCATGTGCTCTTGTGCCTGAGCGGCGAGCTGCACACCGAGCTGGCCGACGGCCGCCAGTACACCTTGACACCCGGCATGAGTTACCAGGTGGCGGACAATGCAGAACCCCATCGGTCCACCTCCCCGCAGGGCGCCACCCTGTTCATCGTGGACTGAGAAGGTGTGAACGCACCCGCCAGGGCTGCTGCACACCCATTTTTTGACGACAACTTTGCAACCGAAGCGGCCCAGGCGGCCACCCGCAGGAGACGAGAGTGAAACTGAACGACCTTCCCACCAACAGCACGTGGACCCTGGCACGCCGTGCCGAGCGCATGAACCCCTCGGTCATCCGCGAAATCCTGAAGGTCACCGAAAAGCCCGGCATCATCAGCCTGGCAGGCGGCCTGCCATCGCCCAAGACCTTCCCGGTCTCCGCGTTTGCCGCCGCTTCTGCCGCCGTGCTGGCCAACGACGGCCCCGGCGCCCTGCAGTACGCCGCCAGCGAAGGCTATGGCCCGCTGCGCCAGGCGATTGCCGACTTCCTGCCCTGGGACGTGGACGCTGACCAGATCCTCATCACCACCGGCTCGCAGCAGGCGCTGGACCTGATCGCCAAGATCCTCATCGACACCGACAGCCGCGTGCTGGTGGAAACGCCCACCTACCTGGGCGCGCTGCAGGCCTTCACCCCCATGGAGCCCAACGTGGTGTCGGTTGCCAGCGACGACCAGGGCGTGCTGATCGACGACCTGCGCGCCAAGGTGGGCACCGGCGCGAACAAGGCGCGTTTCCTGTACGTGCTGCCCAACTTCCAGAACCCCACGGGCCGCACCATGAGCGACGCGCGCCGCGCAGAGCTGGTGGCCGCCGCCGCCGAGCTGAACCTGCCCCTGGTGGAAGACAACCCCTACGGCGACCTGTGGTTCGACGCACCGCCGCCGGCCCCGCTCACGGCCCGCAACCCCGACGGCTGCATCTACATGGGTTCGTTCTCCAAGGTGCTGGCCCCCGGCCTGCGCCTGGGCTACATCGTGGCGCCCAAGGCCGTGTACCCCAAGCTGCTGCAGGCCAAGCAGGCGGCCGACCTGCACACCCCCGGCTACAACCAGCGGCTGGTGGCCGAAGTGATGAAGGACGGCTTCCTGGACCGCCACGTGCCCACCATCCGCGCGCTCTACAAGCAGCAGTGCGAGGCCATGCTGGCCGCACTCGACAAGGAAATGCAGGGCCTGGGCGTGCACTGGAACCGCCCCGACGGCGGCATGTTCCTGTGGGTGCGCCTGCCGGAAGGCATGAGCGCCATCGAGCTGCTGCCCAAGGCCGTGGAGCGCAATGTGGCCTTTGTGCCCGGTGCAGCCTTCTACGCCGACAACGCCGACCACCGCACCCTGCGGCTGTCGTTCGTGACCTCCACCGTCGAGCAGATCGCCACCGGCATCGCGGCGCTGGCGGCAGCCATCCGCGAGAGCAAGGGCTGAGTCACCATGCTGAGACTCTGGGGTCGCCTGTCGTCCATCAACGTGCGCAAGGTCGTTTGGGCCGTGCAGGAGCTGGGCCTGCCCTCAGTGCAGCGCACCGACGCGGGCGGCCAGTACGGCATCGTGCGCGAGGCGCGCTACCTGGGCCTCAACCCCAATGGCCTGGTGCCGCTGATCGAGGACGAGGACACGGGCGTGACCCTGTGGGAGTCCAACGCCATCGTGCGCTACCTGTGCGCCCGGCATTCGCTGGGCAACCTGTACCCCGAAGACCTTCCCTCGCGTTTTGTGGCCGAGCAGTGGATGGACTGGCAGCAGACCACGCTGAACCCGGCCGGGCGCGACGCCTTCATCCAGTGGATCCGCACGCCTGCGGCCCAGCGCAACGATGCGCTGATCGCCGCGTCGGTGGCGGCCACGGAGCCCCTGCTGGCCCTGCTGGACGCCCACCTTGCCCGCCAGCCCTTCATGGCGGGTGAGCGGTTCACGATGGCCGATATCCCGGTGGGTTGTGAGATCCACCGCTGGTGGGGCTTGCCGCAAGAACGCGCCGCACGCCCCCACCTGGAGCGGTGGTACAACACGGTCAGCACCCGCCCCGGCGCCCGCGGGGTACTGGACCAACCCCTTTCCTGACCGCGCCTCACCATGCACCAGCGCCCCTTCAAGCAGATCGACGTCTTCAGCGACCGCCCCGGCTACGGCAACCCTGTGGCCGTGGTGCTGGATGCCGACGGCCTGAGCGACAGTGACATGCGCCGCTTTGCGGCCTGGACCAACCTGTCGGAAACCACCTTTCTGATGCCGCCCACCGACGCCGGGCGCGCGGCCGGGGCCGACTACCGCCTGCGCATCTTCAGCCCCAATGGCGAGCTGCCTTTTGCGGGCCACCCCACGCTAGGCACCTGCCACGCCTGGCTGCAGGCAGGCCACCGCCCGCAGCAAGACGGCATGGTGATCCAGGAATGCGCGCTGGGCCTGGTCCGCATCGCACTGAGCGGCCACACCCTGGCATTTGCCGCCCCTCCGCTCAAGCGCAGCGCCCCCAGCCCAGCGCTGGTGCCGCTGATTGCAAGCGCCCTGGGCCTGCGCCCGCAGCAGATTCTGGGCGCGCAGATGCTGGACAACGGCCCCGTGTGGCTGGGCCTGCTGCTCGACAGCGCTGACACGGTGCTGGGCTTGCACCCCGACCACGCCCGCCTGAAAGACCTGGGCCAGGACGTGGGCGTGATCCATGTGGGCCCTGCCGCCAGCAACACCGCCCAGCCCGGCGTGGTGGTGCGCGCCTTTGCCGCCCCCATGGGCAACCCCGAAGACCCGGTGACGGGCACCCTCAACGCGAGCCTGGCCGAATGGCTGATTGCCGATGGCCTGGCCCCCCGCAGCTACCTGGTGGCCCAGGGCGAATGCCTGGGCCGCGCAGGCCGCGTGCACATCCGCCAGGACGATGACCACCAGCTGTGGGTGGGCGGCCGAGCCGTCACCTGCATCGAAGGCACGGTGCTGCTATGAACCCGCGCCGCCCTGCCCCACGCCCCAGCGGCTGATTTCCCCCTCGGCCTCGCCAGGGCGCGGAGCCACAACCACCTGTTTGCACACCGGGCCACACCCCGGTGAGCCCCCGGCGTGCCCGGCCCACCCCGCTTCACTGCCCGTTTGATTGACCAAGGACCTGACCACCATGCACCAACGCCCGTTCCAGCAAGTCGATGTATTCACCGCCACGCCCTATCGTGGCAACCCTCTGGCCGTGGTGCTGGACGGCTCCGGCCTCGGCACCGAAGCCATGCAGGACTTCACCAACTGGACCAACCTGTCCGAAGCCACCTTCCTGCTGCCCCCCACCCCGGAAGGGCGCGCCGCCGGTGCCGACTACCGCGTGCGCATCTTCTGCCCCGGGCGCGAACTGCCTTTTGCAGGCCACCCCACGCTGGGCAGCTGCCACGCTTGGCTCCAAGCCGGCGGACGGCCCCAGGTCGCGGGCAAAGTGGTGCAGGAATGTGGCGTGGGCCTGGTCACGCTGCGCCAGGACGGCGAGCGCCTGGCCTTTGCCGCGCCGCCCCTCATCCAAAGCGGCCCGCTGGCCGAAGACGACGTGGCGCTGATTGCCCGGGGCCTGGGCGTGGCGCGCAGCGACATCCTGCACCACGCCTGGTGCGACAACGGCCCCAACTGGCGGGGTGTGCTGCTGCGCAGCAGCGAGCAGGTGCTGGCGCTGAAGCCTGACGCCAGCATCCTTGGCCAGCTGGACGTGGGCGTGGTCGGCCCGCGTGGCAAGGTGGGCGTCATTGGCAGCACCGACGCCGAAGGCATCGCCTTTGAAGTGCGCGCCTTCTTCCCCGGCAACAACGGCCTGGCCGAAGACCCCGTGACCGGCAGCCTCAACGCAGCGCTGGCGCAATGGCTCATCGGCGCCGGGCTGGCCCCCGCCCAATATGTGGCCGCCCAAGGCACCTGCCTGGGGCGCGCCGGGCGGGTGTACGTGCAGCAGGACGGCGACACGATCTGGGTGGGCGGCAGCTCGGTCACCTGCATGGCCGGTGAGGTGCTGCTGTGACCGCCACCACCACCCAGCAACCCGCCTGCGTGGACCACCTGGTCGTGCTGGCGGCCGACCTGGCCAGCGGTGTGGCCTGGTGCGAACGCACGCTGGGCATCACCCCCACGGCAGGCGGCGAACACCCGCTGATGGGCACGCACAACCGCATCTTCAACGTCGCAAGCCCCACGCATCCGCGCGCTTACCTGGAGATAATTGCTATCAACCCAGGAGCATCCAAGGCAATATCCACTAACGCAAGGCGCTGGTTTGACATGGATGACGCCAATTTGCAGGGCCAGGTGGCGCAACACGGTCCCCAGCTCATTCACTGGGTGGCCAGCGTGCCCGACGTGGCGGCCGCGTGCACCGCGTTGTCAGCGCTGGACATGGATCGTGGCGCCGTCATCACCGCCAGCCGCCCCACGCCCCATGGCCTGCTGCAATGGCAGATCACCGTGCGGGACGACGGCCTGCGCCTGATGGACGGCTGCCTGCCCACGCTCATCCAGTGGGGCGCGGCGCACCCCTGCGACAGCCTGCCCGCCAGCGGCGTGCAACTGGAGCAGCTTGCACTGCAGCACCCGCAAGCCGCCACATTGCAGGCCGCGTGCACCGCCGTGGGTGTCGCCGCCTCCGTCCTCGTCACGCCGGGCACCGCGCCGCGCCTCTCCGCCCTGCTCCGCACGCCACGGGGCGCCGTCACCCTCACCTCAGTCACCTCTCAGGAGTAAACCGCCATGCTGTTTTCGTTGCAGGAATTGCTGCTCTTCGCGCTCGCCGCGCTCGTGCTGGTGCTCACGCCGGGACCCAACATGGTGTACTGCGTCTCGCGCAGCCTTACCCAGGGGCCACGCGCCGGGCTCATCTCGCTGACCGGTGTGGTGCTGGGTTTTGTCGTGCACCTGCTGGCGGCGGCGCTGGGCCTCACCGCGCTGCTGGCGGCCGTGCCGCTGGCGTTCGACGCCATCCGCTACGCCGGTGCCGCCTACCTGCTGTGGATGGCCTGGCAGGCCGTCAAACCCGGTGGCGCTGCGCCGTTTGAAGCGCGCAACCTGCCGCACGACAGCCCGCGCACACTGTTCCTCATGGGCTTCATGACCAACCTCTTGAACCCCAAGGTGGCCATGTTCTACCTGTCGTTCTTCCCCCAGTTTCTGCACCCCGAGCGCGGCCAATTGCTGCAACAAAGCCTCACGCTGGGCGCGGTGCAGATCAGCACCAGCGCCGCCGTCAACGCCCTGCTGGTGCTGGGCGCCGCCCGCGTGGCGCTGTTCCTCAACCGCAACGCCGCATGGATGCGCGCGCAGCGCTACTTCATGGGCACCGTCCTCGGTCTGCTCGCCCTGCGCCTCCTCACCGAAAAGAAAGCCGCCGCATGAACACCCGCCTCGACCCCACCGCCCTGCTGCCCACCCTGGCCGACATCGAAGCCGCCGCCCAGGTGGTGTACCGCGACTTCGCCGCCACGCCCCAGTACCGCTGGGGCCTGCTCAGCCAGCGCCTGGGCACCGACTGCTGGCTCAAGCACGAGAACCACACGCCCGTGGGCGCCTTCAAGATCCGGGGCGGCCTGACCTACTTCGACCAGCTCGCCCAGCGCGGCGCGCTGCCTTCTGAAGTCATCAGCGCCACACGCGGCAACCACGGCCAGAGCATGGGCTGGGCCGCGCGCCGCCACGGCGTGGCCTGCACCATCGTCGTGCCGCGTGGCAACTCGTTGGAGAAGAACGCCGCCATGCGCGCGCTGGGCGTCACGCTCATCGAACACGGCGACGACTTTCAGGAAGCGCGCGAACACGCCATCCAGCTCGCGGCCCAGCGCGGCGCCCACATGGTGCCCAGCTTCCACCCCGACCTGCTGCGGGGCGTGAGCACCTACTGGTGGGAATTTTTGCGCGCCGTGCCGCAGCTCGATGTGGTGTACGTGCCCATCGGCCAGGGCTCGGGCGCGTGCTCGGCCATCGCCGCCAAGCTGGCGCTGCAGCACCCCGTGCGCGTGGTCGGCGTGGTCAGCAGCCACGCCACCACCTATGCCGATTCGCTGGCCGCTGGCCACGTGGTCGAAGCACCGGTGACCACCCAGCTCGCCGACGGCATGGCCTGCCGCGTGGCCGACGCCGAGGCCTTGGCCGTGATGGCGCCACACATCGACCACATCGTGCAGGTGAGCGACGCCGAGGTGGCCGCCGCCATGCGCGCCCTGTTCACCGACACCCACAACGTGGCCGAAGGCGCAGGTGCGGCAGCGCTGGCGGCGGCGCTGCAGGAACGCGACCAGCTACAGGGTTTGCACGTGGGCCTGGCGTTGACGGGCGGCAACGTGGATGCGCCCATGTTCGGCAGCGTTCTGGCGGGCTGAAGCCCTTGCAGCTTCAACCGAAAAAGCTACACATTTAATAGCATCGGTCGCTTTTGCGACAAACGCCTGCGGCGGGTTCTGATCACAATCCGCCGCATGGGAACCCTCTACCTCGTGCGCCACGGCCAGGCCTCGTTTGGCGCGGAAGATTACGACCAGCTCAGCGCTCTGGGCCGCCAGCAGGCAGTGCGCCTGGGCGAATACTGGCGCGCACGCGGCTTGGGGTTTGATGCCGTCATCACCGGCACGCTGCGCCGCCACACGCAAACGCTGGAAGGCATTGCCGAGGGCCTGCAGACCACCCCCGAGGTGCTGCAGTTGCCGGGCCTCAATGAATACGACAGCCATGCGCTGATCGCCGCCATCCACCCCCAGCCCCTGGGCCCGGCCGACACGCCAGAGCGATACCGCGCGCACTTTCGCATCCTGTGCGACGCGCTGGCGCAGTGGATGGCAGGCGTCATCAGCCCCCAGGGCATGCCCAGCTGGAACGAGTTTTCGGCCGGTGTGCGCAGCGCGCTGGACCATGTGCGCCACCACCATGCGGGCCAGAACGTGCTGCTGGTGAGCAGCGGCGGCCCCATCTCGACCGCCGTGGGCGAGGTGCTGGGCACGGCGCCCGAGGTGACCATTGCGCTGAACATGCGCATCCGCAACAGCGCGGTGACGGAGTTCTCCATCTCGCCCAAGCGGTTGATGTTGCAGACCTTCAACACGCTGCCGCACCTGAACGAGCTGGAGCACGCGCAGTGGGTGACGCACGCCTGAGCACCGATATTTCGGATTTCTGAGTCTTTCAGGCCGCTTGCGCTAGTAGATCATGCGTCGGAAGCTATTAAAAATATAGCAAGCCGGTTCAGCGCAAGTGGGGACCATCCGCCAGGGTAGACAGCGGCAGCGCCTGCAGTTCCTGCAGCAGCGCCACCAGTTGTTGCGCTGCTGCGTCCACCACCGCTTGTCCCTTGTCGGCCGTGGCTGCGGCCGCGTTACCCACGGCACCCGCCGGGTGGTAGTCCTGCATCTGCCAGCCCAGCTTGGCGCTTTTGCCGTTGCCCAGGATGGCGTAGCGCTCCGACCGGTCCTGCGAGGTGGAGCGGAAGTTTTGCGCGTGCGCCATCTGCACGGTGGCGGGCGCGAGGTGCAGCATCATCGATGTCTCAATCTCGCCCGCATGGATGCCAAAGCGGTGCTCCTCGGCACTGAACTGGCCCGCCACCGCATCGGGCAGCGGCAGGCTGAACCAGCTGGCGCTGTAGACGATGAGGTCGCAGCGCGTGCGCAGCTCGCGCGCCACGATGTCCATCACGCTCACCTGTCCGCCGTGACCGTTGAACAGCAGCAGCTTTTGGATGCCCGCGCGGGCCACGCACTCGCCGATCTCGGTCCACAGCGCAATCACCGTGGCGGGCGACAGCGTGAGCGTGCCGGGAAAGCGGATGTGCTCCGGGCTCAGACCCACGTTCTGTGGCGGCAGGAACAGCACGGGCAACTCGGCGGGCAGGTGCGGCAGCGCGGCATCGATCACGCCCTGCAGCAGCGTCGCATCGACCGACAGGGGCAGGTGCGGCCCATGCTGCTCGACAGCCGCCACAGGCAGCACGGCCACCACCTGTTCAGCCCGCCCGCTGGCCTTTAGCGCCGCGAAATCACGGGTGGACAAGTCGGCCCAGAAGCGGGAGGGCAAGGGGGTCAAGGCAGCAGAAGTCATGCGTGCATGGTAGCGGCGCCGCCGGCCTCTGGGAAACGGCCAGTGGCGCGGCTAACATGCCACCATGACCCAAGACCTCTTCCGCCAAGACGCCTACCTGCGCGAATGCAGCGCCCACATCACCGCTATCACCGATGCCGGCATCGTGCTGGACCAGACCGTGTTCTACCCCCTGGGCGGCGGCCAGGCCGGTGACAGCGGCGTGGTGGTGCTGGCAGACGGCACGCAGATCACCATTGCCGACACCCGCAAGGGCAAGGACGCCGACGGCAATCCCACCAGCGACATCGTTCACATCCCCGCCCCCGGGCAGGAAGACCGCGTGGCGCAGCTCACGCCCGGCACCACCGTCACGGCCCGCATCGACTGGGAGCGCCGCCACCGCATGATGCGGCTGCACACCACCAGCCACCTGCTGTGCCATGTGGTGCCGCAGCTGGTCAACGGCTGCTCCATCACACCCGACTACGCGCGGCTGGACTTTGCGATGACCGACCCGCTGGACAAGGAGCAGCTGACTGCCGCCATCGCCACCCTGGTGGCTGCCGCGCACCCACTCACCGTGGCCTCGATCAGCGATGAAGAACTGGACGCGAACCCCGCGCTGGTCAAAAGCATGAGCGTGCAGCCCCCCCGCGGCACCGGGCGCATCCGCACCATCCGCATCGGCGGCGAAGCCGACGCGCCACTGATCGACCTGCAGCCCTGTGGCGGCACGCATGTGGCCAACACGTCGGAGATCGGCGTCATCGTGGTGACCAAGATTGAAAAGAAAAGCGCCACCACCCGCAGGGTGGTGCTGGGCTTCGCCCAGTGAGCGAAGCGAAGAGCGCTTTTCTTTGGGGTGCACTCACTTGTGCGCAGCGCAAGTGAGCGCGCACCAAAAGACACGGTCCTGAGCCACCACCCGCCGGGTGGTGCTGGGCTTTGCCCAGGGAGCGAGGCGCAGAGCGCAGCACCCCACTGTCAACAATCTTGAACCACCCACCCCCACCTGTTGCAATGGCTTACCTCGGCTGACGCACTGCAGGGACAATAGCGGCTCGCGCGCGACCCCTCTGGTTTTTCGCCAGCCCCCGGGGCCGCAGCGCCCACCCTAGCCTGCCGCCATGCCGATCTCCCTGCGCTCCGTCTCTTTTGCCTCTTTGCGCCAGCACCGCTGGTTCCGCCCCGCCGTCCGCGCGCTGGCGGGTTTGATCGCCCTGTGGCTGGTCACCTGGCTCGCCATTCCGCCACTGGTCAAGGGCCCGCTGGAGCGCATCGCGTCCGAGCAACTGGGGCGCACCGTGACGGTGGGCGGCATCGACTTTGAGCCCTGGAGCCTGGAATTCGCCCTGCGTGACGTGACCGTGGCGGGCGCCAACGGTGCGCCCCCACAGCTGACCATTGGCCGCATCTATGCCGATGGCGAGCTGCAATCCCTGCTGCGCCTGGCGCCGGTGGTGGACGCCTTCACCATCGAAAACCCGGTCCTGCGCATCACCCACCTGGGCGACGGCCGCTACGACGTGGACGACATCATTGCCAAGGTCACCGCGCCCAAGAGCGAGCCCGAGCCAGACACCGGCCCCGCGCGCTTGGCGCTGTACAACCTGGCGCTCACCGGCGGCAGCATCGACTTCATCGACAACACCGTCAGCGAGACCCACGAGGTGCGTGCGCTGGCGCTGAAAGTGCCGTTCATCAGCACCCTGCCCTCGCAGCGCGAGGTGAAGGTGGAGCCCCACCTGGCGTTCACACTGGACGGCAGCCGGTTTGACTCCTCCGCCGAGGGCACGCCGTTTGCACAGACCGGCAAAGCCGACGCGCAGATCCGGCTGGATGGCCTGAACCTCGCACCCTACCTGGGCTACCTGCCGGCCAACCTGCCCGTCAAGGTGTTGGGAGCCACGCTGGATGCGGATGTGAAGGTGGCCTTTGAACAGCACCCGCGCATGGCCGTGAAGCTGACCGGCACCGTGCAGGCCAGCGGTGTGCGCATGGCCGACCGCCAGGGCGCCGACCTGCTGAGCTACGAGCGCCTGAAGATCGACATGGCCGATGTGCGCCCGCTGGACCAGGTGGTGCGCCTGCAGCATGTGGAGCTGACGGCGCCCGTGGTGACCGCCACCCGCGACGCCAGCGGTCAGATCAACCTGGCGCAACTGGCAACGCCCACCCCGCCAGCGCAGCCTTCCACGCCCGCCAAGGGCAAGCCCGCCACACCTGCGGCATCCGCCTCAGTTGACACTGCCGCTTCGCCACCGGCCAGCGCAGCATCCGCCCCAGCGTCCCCCGCCTCCACAGGCAAAGCCAAGGCCAAGACAGCCGCCCCCGCCTGGGCGGTGGAAGTCGCCACCGCCGCCGTGCGTGGGGGCACCCTGCGCTGGGCCGACGCCACCACACGCCCCGCTGCCGCCCTGCAGGCCACCGACATCACGCTGGATGCGGCCGACGTCGCCCTGCCCTTTGCCAAGGACAACGCCAAGCCCTTCAGCTTCAAAGGCGGGCTCAACCTGCAAGGCAGCACGCTCAGCTTCAACGGCGAAGCCACCGACCAGAAGGCCCAGGTCAACGCCACCCTGAACGCCCTGCCCCTGCAATTGGCCGCGCCCTACCTGGCCCAGACGCTGGAGCCCATGGTGACCGGCCAGCTCAGCGGCGATGTGGCTGTGGCCTGGCAAGCGCCCGCGCCACAGGCCGCACAGGCGGGCGCCACCGGCGTCACCCTCAAGGCAGGCCCCCTGGCGCTGGAGCAACTGGCCGTCAAGCAGGGCAAGACCACCTTGGCCAGCCTGGGCAAGCTCGACATTGCGGGCGCCGAGGTGCCCCTGGATGCGCGCACTGCCACGCTGGAGCGCCTGGCCATCAGCCAGCCGCAACTGGCGGTGGAACGGGGCGCCGACGGGCGCTGGATGTTCGAGCGCTGGCTGAAGGCAGCGCCCGGCAGCACCACGGCCCCGGCGGCAACGGCTGACGCAGCACCCGCCAGCACCAGCACACCCTGGAAGCTGCGCGTGGCCGACTTCTCGCTGCAGGGCGGCACCGTCTCGCTGGCCGACAACGCCCAGCCGCGCCCCGTGGCGCTGGACGTGACGGCCCTGGGCATCACCGCCCGCAACCTGGCCAGCGACGGCAGCAAGCCCGAAGCCTTCACGCTCACCGCCCGCGCCGCCGCACCGGGCAAGGGCAGCAAGGCCGCGCCGGGCAAGCTCGACTACCAGGGCACGCTGGCCCTGCAGCCGCTGACCACCCAGGGCAAGCTCGACGCCACCCGCCTGCCGCTGCACGCACTGGACGGCTACCTGGCCAGCCAGCTGTCGGTAGAGCTGCTGCGCGCCGACGTGGGCTACCGGGGCCAGGTGGCCCTGGCGCAGACCGACAAAGGAGTCAGCCTGCGTCTGAGCGGTGATGCCGTGGTGGAAGACCTGCAGGCCAACAGCACCGCCGCCTTCACCCCCAAGACCGAGGCCCAGGTGGGTGAGGAACTGCTGGCCTGGAAAAGCCTGAACCTGCGCGGCCTGGCCGTGGCCACCGCCCCCGGCACCGCGCCGCGCGTGGAGGTCAAGGAAACCAGCCTGGTGGACTTTTTTGCCCGGGTCACCATCAACGAGGCCGGCCGCATCAACCTGAGCGACATTGCCAAGACCCCGGCCGAGGCACGGGCGGCCAATGCGGCCAGCGCCGCAGCCAGCACGGCCGCCCCCACGGCATCAGCCCCCGCATCAGCCGCATCGGCAACTCCCACCGCTCCTGCTCCTGCGGCGGTGGCCCAGGCCGACCCACTGGCCCCTGTGGTGGTCTTTGGCCCCGTGAGCCTGGTCAACGGCAAGGTGCTGTTTTCGGACTTTTTCATCAAGCCCAACTACTCGGCCGACCTGTCGGAGCTGACCGGCAAGCTCAGCGCGTTCTCGTCCGAAGCCTCGGGTGGCGAGCCCCTGCTGGCCGACCTGGAGCTGCGCGGCCGCGCCGAGGGCTCGGCATCGCTCGAAGTCACCGGCAAGCTCAACCCGCTGGCCAAACCGCTGGCCCTCGACATCGTAGGTAAGGTGCGCGACCTGGAGCTTCCCCCGCTCACGCCCTATTCCGTCAAATACGCGGGCCACGGCATCGAGCGCGGCAAGCTCAGCGTGGACGTGAACTACAAGGTGCTGCCCAACGGCCAGCTCACCGCCAGCAACCGGCTGGTGCTCAACCAGCTGACCTTTGGCGAGCCCGTGGAAGGCGCCCCCAACAGCCTGCCCGTGAAGCTGGCCGTGGCCCTGCTGGCCGACCGCCAGGGCGTGATCGACCTGGACCTACCCATCAGCGGCTCGCTCAACGACCCGCAGTTCCGCATCGGCCCCGTGATCTTCAAGATCATCGTCAACCTCATCGGCAAGGCGCTGACCTCGCCCTTCAGCCTGCTGGCCAGCGCCTTCGGCGGTGGCGACGAGATGAGCCACGTGCCCTTTGCCCCTGGCAGCGCCACCCTCACACCCGAGGCGCAGCAGAACCTGGACAAGGTGGCCAAGGCCCTGGCCGACCGCCCCGCGCTCAAGATCACTGTGACCGGCACGGCCAGCCTGCAGGACGAGCGCGAAGGCCTGCGGCGCGAGAGCCTGCAACAACGGGTGCTGGCCGAAAAACGCCGCGCCAATCCGGGCGATACCGCCCCCGTATCGGCCGCCGAATACCCCGCCCTGCTCAAGGAGGTGTACCGCCGCGCCGACATCCCCAAGCCGCGCAACCTGGTCGGCCTGACCAAGGAGCTCACGGTGCCCGAGATGGAAGCCCTGCTGCTGGCCAACCAGCCCGCCACCGAGGCCATGGCCGCCGAACTGGCCACGCAGCGCGGCCAGGCGATCCGCGCGTACCTGGTGTCGCAAAAGCTGCCGGTGGAGCGACTGTTTGTCGCGGCATCAAAAGCGGGCAAACAGGCAGAAAAGTGGACACCGCGTGCGGAATTGAGCCTGGCGACACAGTGAGCAACACTCCCTGAGTCTCCTACTGCGCCTTCCCCCTCTCTCGCTACGCGGTAGGGGGACGCCCCCTGCGCAAAAGGCTGGATACGCCGCTTTCGCGGCGGGGCGGCCCTTGCGCGGGGGCCCTGGTACTGGCCGCGCCCGTTTCCACGGACATGGACGGCTCCAAGCACAATGGTGGATCGAGAATCGAAACGGCGGCTGCGCCGGAACCAATCCCGCCCCGCCCGCTCCCACACTGCACCATGCCTTCACGCCTGTTCCACCGCCTTGCAGCCACTCTCTTTTTTATAGCTGCCAGCGCTTTATGGACTAGCGCTAGCGCCCAATTGGGCACCAAAACCAGCGGACAGGGCACCAGCGTGGTCACCACGCCCTATGTGCGTGCCGAGCTGCTGGCCCATGCGCCCCAGGGCGTGGCGCCCGGCCAGCCGCTTTGGCTGGGCCTTTCGATCACCCACCAGCCCGAGTGGCACACCTACTGGAAGAACCCTGGCGACTCCGGCCTGCCCACCGACCTGGCCTGGACGCTGCCCGCCGGTCTGGACGCGGGCGAGATTGCCTGGCCCCTGCCCAAGAAGATCCCCATCGGCACGCTGGCCAACTATGGCTATGAAGGCACGGTGCTGCTGCCCGTGCCCGTCACCGTGGCCAGCACCTATGCCCCCAGCCCGCTGGCCAAGGACGCGACCATCAAGCTGCGCGCCTCGTGGCTGGTGTGCCGCAAGGAGTGCATTCCCGAAGAAGGTGAATTCACGCTGCAGCTGCCCATCCAGAGCACCACGGCACTGAGCAGTGCTGCCTTTGAGGCGGCCGCCAAGGCCCATCCCCGCGCCGTGGTGGCAGGCACCAACGGCATCGTGCCCGACAGCCAGGCGCAGATTGCGGACGGCAACCTGCTGAACGTCAGCGTGCAGGGCCTGCCCGTGGCGCTGCGTGGCAAGACACTGGACCTGTTCCCCGAAACCGCCGAGGTCATCGACAACGCGGCGAGCTGGAAGCAGAGCTGGAACGGCAGCGTCTGGACCGCGCAGATCCCCCTGTCGGCCCAGCGCAGCGCCAGCCCCAGCCTGATGCCCGTGGTGCTGGCCGAGCAGGCGGCCCCGGGCCACGGCACCGGCCCCGACACCCGCACCGGCTACCGCGCCGAACTGAAGGTGCTGGGCACCTGGCCGCAGGGCGCATCGGTGGCCAGCGTGTCGCCCGCGCTGGAGGCCGCGCTCAAAGCCAATGCGGCGCAGGCAGGCGGCGCAGCAACGCCCGCCGCAGCCTCCGGCGCCTCGTCCCTCACCCTGACGGCCGCGCTGCTGGGCGCCTTGCTCGGGGGCCTCATCCTCAACCTCATGCCCTGCGTGTTCCCGGTGCTGGCGATCAAGGTGGTGGGCTTTACCCAGCACGCGCAAGACCGGCGTGCGCACCGCGTCAGCGGCATCGCCTACACAGCGGGCGTGGTGCTGTCGTTCATCGCCCTGGGCGCGCTCATGCTGGGCCTGCGCGCGGCGGGCGAGGCGGTGGGCTGGGGCTTTCAGCTGCAGTCGCCCGCCGTGGTGGCATCTCTGGCGGCGCTGTTCACCCTGATCGCGCTGAACCTGGCGGGCGTGTTCGAGTTCGGGCATTTCCTGCCGTCCTCGGTGGCCAGCCTGCAGGCGCGCCACCCGGTGGCCGACAGTTTTCTCACCGGCGTGCTGGCCGTGGCCGTGGCCTCGCCGTGCACGGCGCCATTCATGGGCGCATCCCTGGGCCTGACCGCCACGCTGCCTGCGCCTCAGGCGCTGGCCGTGTTTGCAGCACTGGGCCTGGGGCTGGCGCTGCCGTACCTGGCGGCCAGCTTTGTGCCCGCCGTGGCGCGCGCCCTGCCCCGCCCCGGCGCTTGGATGGACACCTTCCGCAAGCTCATGGCCTTCCCCATGCTGGCCACCGTGGTCTGGCTGGTGTGGGTGCTGGGCCAGCAAAGCGGCATCGACGGCGCGGGTGCGCTGCTGATCCTGCTGGTGGGCCTGTCGCTGGTGGTGTGGGCCCTGTCGCTGGCCGGGCGGGCGCGGGTGTGGATGGCCACAGTGTCCATCGCGGCCATGGCCTTGCTGGTCTGGGCCTTTGCGCCGCACGTCACCAACATGCCTGCCGCGCAGGCGGCCACGTCGTCCCCGCAGGTCTCCACCACCGGCTGGCAGCCCTGGGCACCCGGCGCGGCCGAGCAGATCGTGGCCGGTGGCCGCCCCGTGTTTGTGGACTTCACCGCCGCCTGGTGCGTGACCTGCCAATACAACAAGAAGACCACGTTGGCGGATGCCAACGTGGTCGCAGACCTGCAAACCAAGAACGTGGCCCTGCTGCGCGCCGACTGGACGCGCCGCGACCCTGCCATCACCGCCGCCCTGGCGTCGCTGGGCCGCAGCGGCGTGCCGGTGTACGTGTTCTACCGCCCCGGCAAGCCGCCGGTGGTGCTGACCGAGGTGCTCAGCGTGGACGAGGTGCGCGCCACCATCGCCCAGCTGTAGCCCTCCCCGCTTTCGACAACCCGCCAACCCTTCAGGAGACCCCGCCATGAAGCTGCTTCGCCGTACGTTGATTGCCACCGCCGCCCTGGTTACCCTGGGCGCCCAGGCCGCCGCCACCGTGGGCCAGCCCGCGCCCGACTTCATGCTCAAGGACACCAACGGAAAAACCGTTCGCCTGTCGGACTTCAAGGGCAAACACGTGGTGCTGGAGTGGACCAACCCCGGTTGCCCCTTTGTGCGCAAACACTACGACAGCGGCAACATTCCCGCCACACAGAAGGACGCCACCGGCCAAGGCGTGGTGTGGCTGTCCATCAACTCCACCGAAAAAGCCAGCAGCGACTACCTGGAACCCGCCAAGCTGATGGCCTGGAAGCAGGAGCGCAAGGCCGCCCCCACCGCCGTGCTCATGGACGAGGAGGGCACTGTGGGCAAGAGCTACGGTGCCCGCACCACGCCGCACCTGTACATCGTCAACCCGCAGGGCATGCTGGTCTACGCGGGCGGCATCGACAGCATCCCCTCGGCCCGCCCTGCCGACATCGAAAAGGCCACCAACTATGTGAAGGTGGGGCTGGCGGAGGCGCTGGCGGGCAAGCCGATCTCGGCGGCGACGACGGCGCCGTACGGGTGCAGCATCAAGTACAAGTCGCCGGCCTGACCGGCTGCGGTGACGCTGGTCCACGGTCCCGGGGCATGCGTACACTGTTTGCATGCTCCACACCCCTGACACCATCAGCACCCTGCGCCACCTGCTCACCGCCTGCCGCACCATTGCGGTGGTGGGCCTTTCGCCGCAGTGGCACCGCCCCAGCTACTTTGCCGCCAAGTACATGCAGGCGCATGGCTACCGCATCGTTCCGGTCAACCCGCTGGTGGCGCGTGAGGGCGCGCAGATTCTGGGC
This sequence comes from Acidovorax sp. 22279, assembly GCF_052045435.1. Classification (NCBI taxonomy): domain Bacteria; kingdom Pseudomonadati; phylum Pseudomonadota; class Betaproteobacteria; order Burkholderiales; family Comamonadaceae; genus Acidovorax; species Acidovorax sp. 22279. Next base: position 202,635 of record NZ_JBQEOV010000005.1, on the reverse strand, counting down.
GAGGCGGCCTACACCAGCGTGACCGAGGCGGCCGCAGCGCTGGCAGCGCAAGGCCAGAAGATCGACATGGTGGACTGCTTTCGCAAGAGTGAGGACATCCCGCCACTGGCCGACGAAGCCGTCGCCATCGGCGCACAGTGCCTGTGGCTGCAGCTGGGCGTGTTCAACGAGGCCGCCGGCCTGCGCGCCGAGGCGGCGGGCCTGCAAGTCATTCAAAACCGCTGCGTGAAGATCGAACACGCGCGTCTGTTTGGCGGCCTGGGCTGGATGGGCGTGAACACGCGCGTGATCAGCGCCAAGCGCTTGCGGCAGCTGCCTTACTAGCAAATTGATAGCCTCCAGCGCATATTGCACTAGCGCTTGCGGCTAATTTCATTCAAATTCCTTCACCCAACCCCCTGCGCAGCACTGCAGGCTGCGCCACCGCCATGACCGAGCCCACATCCAACGGTGCCGACCGACACTTCGGCTTTGGCACCCGCGCCATTCACGCCGGGGCACAGCCCGACCCGGTGACCGGCGCGCGCGCCACGCCCATCCACCAGACGACCAGCTTTGTGTTCGACAACGCCGAGCACGCGAGCAGCCTGTTCAACCTGCAGACCTTTGGCAATGTCTACAGCCGCATCAGCAACCCCACGGTGGCGGTGTTCGAGGAGCGCATCGCCAGCCTCGAAAACGGCCGCGCGGCCCTGGCCTGCGCCAGCGGCATGGCCGCGCAGATGGCGGCGCTGCTGGCCATCCTCAAAACCGGGGACCACATCGTGGCAGCCAGCACGCTCTACGGCGGCACCGTGGGGCAGCTGGGCGTGGGCTTTTCGCGTCTGGGCATCGAGACCACGTTTGTGGACCCGGCCGACCCCGAGAACTTTGCGCGCGCCATGCGCCCCAACACCCGCGCCGTGTATGGCGAGACCATTGGCAACCCGCTGGTCAACGTGCTCGACATCGCGGCCGTGGCCGCAGTGGCGCATGCGCACGGCGTGCCCCTGGTCATCGACAACACGGTGGCCAGTCCCTACCTGTGCAACCCCTTGCAGCTGGGCGCCGACATCGTGGTGCACAGCGCCACCAAGTACATCGGCGGCCACGGCACGACCATGGGTGGTGTTGTGGTGGAAGGCGGCAAGTTCCCATGGGACAACGGCAAATTCCCCGAGATGGTCGAGCCCAGCCGCGCCTACCACGGCGTGAAGTTCTACGAGACCTTTGGCGACTTCGGCTACACGATGAAGGCGCGCATGGAGGTCAACCGCACCTTTGGCGGCGTGCTCTCGCCCATGAACGCGTGGCAGCTGCTGCAGGGCGCCGAAACGCTGCACCTGCGCATGCGCGAGCACTGCCGCAATGCGCTGGCCGTGGCGAAGTTTCTGCAGAGCCATCCGCAGGTGGCGTGGGTCAACTACCCGGGCCTGGCGGATTCGCCGTACTACGACCTGGCGCAAAAGCAGTTCCGCGCGGTGGATGGCGCGCCGGGCGCCTCGGGCATCCTCACGTTTGGCGTGAAGGGCGGCGCGGCGGCGGGCGAGAAGTTTATCGACGCATGTGAATTCTTAAGCCACCTCGCCAACATCGGCGACGCGAAGACGCTGGTGATCCACCCTGCATCGACCACGCACCGCCAGCTGAACGAAGAAGAACTGGCCCGCGCGGGTGTGAGCGCGGATATGGTGCGGCTGTCGGTGGGGATTGAAGACCTGGACGACATCCTGTGGGACGTGGACCAGGCGCTGGGGCGCGCAGCGGGCTGATCGCCCTGCGGACTACACGGGGCTGACCGGCGCGCCCAACCGCTGCGACAAACTCCGGGCCGCCTCGCGCAGATGCTGCGCCGCCGGGCTGGCGGGCCCGGTCTGCAGCGTGGCGCTGGGACCGATCACGGCGATGCACAGCACCAGCTGCCCGAAGCCATCAAACACCGGCGTGGCCAGCGCGCTGATGCCGGGCAGGAGCTGGTCGGTCACCTCGCTGATCTGGTGCTGGCGCACAGCCTCCAGTTCGGCCGCAAAGGCGGTCTCGTCCAAAGCGCCCGCAAACCCTTCGGCCGCCAGCGCAGCCGCTGCCCGCTCTCGCGGGCCGAAGGCCGCAAACACCTTGCCCGTGGCCGTGTGCCGCACCGAGGCCGTGGTGCCGTGGCGCATGGCCACATACACGGCGGTGGGGCCCTCTTCCACACGAATGATGGTGGGGCCGTTGTCGCCCCAGACCGAGGCCGACACGGTGTAGCCGATGCGCTGGGCCAGCGCGGGCAGCTCGGCAATGGCCAGGCGCACCGGGTCCACCTGCTGCAGGCTGATCAGGCCCAGCTGCATGGCCAAGGGGCCCAGGCCGTAGTGGCCGCTCACGGCGTCCTGCTCGATCAGGCCCAGCTTGCCAAAGCTCACCAGGTAGGGGTGGGCCTTGGCGGCCGTCATGTCCGCCGCGCGGGCCAGGTCCTTGAGCGCCATGCGCCGGCCGGTGCGCGCCAGCACCTTCAGCAGCTGGCCGCCCACCTCCACGCTCTGGATGCCGCGCGGGCTGCGGGGCGTGTCTTCGTCGTCGGCGGGGGGCAGGTCGGGGGTCGTCATGGGCATGGGGCGATTGTCCACGCAGCACAGCATCCACACGCCCTTCGGGTTTACACCTAAACAAATGCGTTAGACATGAACGAATTTCTTGCCTAACATCAACGCATTCCGTTTAGATAAACGCATTCACTATTAACAAATCACCACCATGAGCACCGTCAAAACCTTTGCCTCCGCCGCCGACCTCGAAGTGAAGAAGGTGAGCTTCGACAAGCTCTCCGACCACGCCTATGCCTACACGGCCGAGGGCGACCCCAACACCGGCATCATCATTGGCGACGACGCAGTGATGGTCATCGACACCCAGGCCACGCCCGTGATGGCGCAGGACGTGATCCGCCGCATCCGCGAGGTGACGGACAAGCCCATCAAGTACGTCCTGCTCTCCCACTACCACGCGGTGCGCGTGCTGGGCGCAAGCGCCTACGGCGCCGAGCACATCATTGCCAGCGAGGACACGCGCGACCTGATCGTGGAGCGCGGCCAGTTCGACAAGGACAGCGAGATCGGCCGCTTTCCGCGCCTGTTCCAGAACGTGGAGAGCGTGCCGGACGGCCTGACCTGGCCGACCATGACCTTCAACAAGAAGATGACCCTGTGGCTGGGCAAGCTGGAGGTGCAGATCCTGCAACTGGGCCGGGGCCACACCAAGGGCGACACGGTGGCCTGGCTGCCGCAGGAAAAGATCCTGTTCAGCGGCGACCTGGTGGAGTTCGACGCCACGCCGTATGCGGGCGACGCGTATTTCCAGGACTGGCCGCAGACCCTGGACAACATCGCGGCGCTGAAGCCCGAGAAGCTGGTGCCCGGCCGTGGCGCCGCGCTGCAGACGCCCGAGCAGGTGCAGGCGGGCCTGGCGGGCACACGCGCCTTCATCAGCGACCTGTACGAGAGCGTGAAGGCCAGTGCGGCCAAGGGCGAGGACCTGCGCAAGGTCTACGAGGCCACGTTTGCCCAACTGCAGCCCAAGTACGGGCACTGGGTCATCTTCAACCACTGCATGCCGTTTGACGTGACCCGTGCGTACGACGAGGCCACGCAATACCCCGACCCACGCATCTGGACCGCCGAGCGTGATGTCCAGATGTGGAAAGCCCTGGAAGGCTGATCCGCCGAGGCTGGAGGAGACAAAAGATATGAACCCCAGAGACATTCCCACCGAAGCCTTCCACGCCAGTGGCGCCGAAGTGCAGGCCATCGACTTCGGCTACGTGCGCTCGCCCGACCAAGACCGCGCCACGCCCGCACAGCACCCCATCGTGGTCATCGGCGCGGGCCCTGTGGGCCTGTCGCTCGCCATCGACCTGGCCCAGCGCGGGCAGCGTGTGGTGGTGCTGGACAACGACCACAAGCTCTCCATCGGCTCGCGCGCCATCTGCTTTGCCAAGCGCACGCTGGAGATCTGGGACCGCCTGGGCGTGGGCCAGCGCATGGTGGACAAGGGCGTGTCGTGGAACCTGGGCAAGGTGTTCCTCAAAGACGAGCAGCTGTATGAATTCAATCTGCTGCCAGAAGAAGGCCACGAGCGCCCCGCCTTCATCAACCTGCAGCAGTACTACGCCGAGGCCTACCTGGTGGAGCGCGCGCTGCAGCTGCCGGGCATCGACATCCGCTGGCACAACAAGGTCACTGCGGTGCAAAGCCGCGCGGACGGCGCGCTGCTGAGCATCGACACGCCCGAGGGCGCCTACCAGATGGATGCGCAATGGCTGGTGGCCTGCGACGGCGCACGCTCGCCCACGCGGCAGATGCTGGGACTGGAGAGCAAGGGGCGCATCTTTCAGGACCGCTTCCTGATCGCAGACGTGAAGTTGGCGGATGAGGCGAACTTCCCGACCGAGCGCTGGTTCTGGTTCGACCCACCCTTTCATCCCAACCAGAGCGTGCTGCTGCACCGCCAGCCCGACAACGTCTGGCGCATCGACTTCCAGCTGGGCTGGGACGCCGACCCCGAAGAAGAAAAGAAGCCCGAGAACATCATCCCGCGCGTGAAGGCGCTGCTGGGTGCGGATGCGCAGTTTGAGCTGGACTGGGCCAGCGTCTACACCTTTGCCTGCCTGCGCATGGACCAGTTCGTGCACGGCCGCGTCGTCTTCGCGGGCGACAGCGCCCACGGCGTTTCGCCCTTTGGCGCACGGGGCGCCAACAGCGGCGTGCAGGACGCGGAGAACCTGGCCTGGAAGCTCGATTGGTTGCTCCAGGGCCGCGCCAGCCCCGCACTGGTGGGCACCTATGGCCCCGAGCGTGAATACGCGGCGGACGAGAACCTGTGCAACTCCACCCGCGCCACCGACTTCATCACGCCCAAGAGCGAGGTGAGCCGCCTGTTCCGCGACGCGGCACTGCACCTGGCGCGCGAACATGCGTTTGCAAGGCGCATCGTCAACAGCGGGCGCCTGTCGGTGCCCGCCACGCTGCACCAGTCGCCCCTGAACACGCCGGATACCGATCACTTCGCAGGCACCCAGGTGCCCGGTGCCGTGCTGCTGGACGCACCGTTGACGAAACAGGGCCAGCCCACCTGGCTGCTGCGCGAGCTGGGGCCGGACTTCACGCTGCTGGTGTTTGGCCCGGCCCCGGCATGGGCCCATGACCTGCCCGGTGTGAAGGTGCTGCAGATCGGCATCGACGTGATCGACCACCAGGCGCTGGCCGCCCAGCGGCTGGATGCGCTGCCGCGCACCGTGTACCTCGTGCGGCCCGACCAGCATGTGTGCGCACGCTGGCGCACGCCCACCGAAGCGGCTGTGCGCAGCGCACTGGCCCGTGCCACGGCCGCAGCCGTCTGACCAGGAAGACGATAAGGAACATGCCCATGCTGAACACCCAACCGAACCTGCAGGCCTGCGACGATTTCTATGAAGCGCTGATTGCCGCGCACCAGGGCCTGCCCACGCCCGAGAGCCACGCCTTGAACGCACGCCTGGTGCTGCTGCTGGCCAATCACATCGGCGACCAGGCCACGCTGCAGCACGCGCTGCAACTGGCGCGCGGCAGTGCCGTGCCCACGGCCGACCGGCGCACCACCCCGGCCATCACGCCCGTGGTGCCCACCCACGCGGTGGCGGCCTAGCCCGCACCTTTTCACCTGGCACTTCAGCACCGCGCAGACGGTGCGGGGTCCGACCCGCCTTGAACTTTGACCACTACGGAGACAACACCACCATGCAGCGCAAACATTTCCTCGCAACCCTTGCGGGCCTGGCACTGGCCACCACACTGCCCCTGGCCCACGCCCAGGATTCCAAGCCACTCGAATGGGTGGTGGGCTATGCGGCGGGCGGCGGCTCGGACATCGTGGCGCGCACCATTGCCGAATCCATGTCGGCCACGCTGGGCCGCCCCATCATCATCAACAACAAGCCCGGCGCGGGCACCAACATCGCCGCAGAGTACGCAGCGCGCAACAAGGACTACGGCAACCTGATGTTCTCGGCCGACTTCGCCACGCTGGCGGCCAACCCGTTCCTGTTCAGCAAGCTGGCCTACAACGCCGAAAAGGACTTCCAGCCCGTGGGCCTGCTGGTGCGCTTCCCGATGTTCCTGGTAGTGTCCAACAGCGTGCCGGCCAAGAACCTCAAGGAGTTCATGGCCTGGGCCAAGGGCCAGGCCGATGGCGTGAACTGGGCGTCGGCGGGGCCGGGCAGCCCGCACCACTTGGTGGGCGAGCTGTTCCGCGAGCAGAGCGGTCTCAAGCTCACGCATGTGCCCTATCGCGGCGCAGCCCCGGCCATCCAGGACGTGATCGGAGGCCAGGTGCCTGCGATGTGGATCGACAGCGCCACGGTATACCCGTTCCTCGCGGGCAACAAGGTGCGCGCCATTGGTGTGGCCAGCCCGCAGCGGGTGACCACCATGCCCGATGTGCCCACGATTTCCGAGCAGGGCCTGCAGGGGTTTGAAGGTTTTGCGTGGCAAGGCCTGGTCGTACCCACCGGCGCGCCGGCCGATGTGGTGGCGAACTTCAGCAAGGCACTGCAGACCGCCCTGGCCGACACGCGCACCAAGGCGCGCCTGCAGGCACTGGGTGTGGAGCCCATGCCCGGCACCGCCGCCCAGATGGGCAGCTTTGCGCGCGCCGAGCGGGAGAAGTGGGGGCGCGTCATCACCAAGGTGGGCGTAAAACTCGACTGACCCCCCAAGCGGGGGAGCCCACGTTGTGGGCCGAATACGGGGCTCAGCGGCTGCGCGCCAGCCTCCGCTTGCGGTGCAAGGCGGGTGCGAGCCACAGCAGCTGCACCGTCACATAGCCCAGCACCGCCAGCAGCAGGCCCAGCGTGGGCAGGCCGATCAGCAGTGGCGTGCCCAGCGCCTGCATCCAGGTGCCCAGGGCCTGCACCGTGAACTCACCCCCAGGCGCCACGCTGCTCCAGGCGGGCAGCGTCTGCGCGCCGGGCATCACCAGCGCCCCGAGGTAGAAGGCCATCACATACAGCGGCACCGTGGTGAGCGGGTTGGTATAGAAGGTGGCCACGCCTCCGGCCACCACGTTGCCGCGCAGCCAGGCGCACACCAGCAGCGTGCCCGGGATCTGCAGCGGCCCGGGGATCAGGCCGCAGAACATGCCAGCCGCCACCCCGCGCGCCAGCGGCTGGCGCTGAAAGCGGAACAGCGCGCGCTGCTCCAGCCAGGGCTGGAACTGCGCGAGCCAGCTGCGGTCCAGCAGCTGCCGGGCCCGGGGTTCCAGGGCCCGCAGCCAGCGGCGCAGGCGACACAGCGGCTGCATCATGCGACGAAGGCGACTGCGGTGCCGGCGCCCCACAAGGCGGTGAGGCCCACCAGCAGGTTCACGTCGCGCGGCTCGTTCTCAGCGCGGTAGGCCATCGCAGTGGCTCCCACCAGGCCCAACAACATGCACAGCATCACCGATTCGATCAGATCCATGACTCAAGTCTCCGGGTTTGGCAGCGATCAGGCCTTGGGGGGCAGTGCGGGTGGGGCACCCTTGGCGGCCTCGCCCGAATTGCGCAGCGACAGGAAGATAGACCCGGCGATCAGCGTGGCCGTGACCAGCAACGCATAGCCAATCGGAATCTTCACAAAGTCGATGAGCAACATCTTGCCGCCGATGAAGACCAGGACCAGCGCGAGGCCGTAGGCCAGCAGGTGGAAACGGTCGGCCAGGTCTGCCAGCAGGAAGTACAGCGCACGCAGACCCAGGATGGCAAAGATGTTGGCCGTGAGCACGATGAACGGGTCGCTCGTGATCGCGAAGATGGCCGGGATGCTGTCCACCGCAAAGATGATGTCGGTCGTGCCGATCAGGATCAGCACCACGAACAGCGGGGTGTAGTGCTTGACGCCGTTGATCAGGGTCGAGAGCTTTTCGCCGTCGAACTGGTCGGTGATGCGGATGCGCTTTTTAAGGAACCTGAGCACCGGGTTGGTGGCGATGTCAGGCTCCTGCCCGGCGGCAAACCACATCTTCACGCCCGTGACGACCAGGAACGCACCGAACACATACAACAGCCAGTGGAAGGTGGCCAGCAGCCAGGCGCCTGCCAGGATGAGCAGCGTGCGCAGCACGATGGCGCCGATGATGCCGATGATGAGCGCGCGCTTTTGGTATTGCGGCGGCACGGCAAAGTAACTGAACAGCATCAGGAAGACGAAGATGTTGTCCACCGACAGGCTCTTCTCCACCAGGTAGCCGGTGATGAACTGCATGGACACCGTGTTGGCGATCTCGCGGCCCTGGCTGCTGTCCAGGTACCACCACAGGATGGCCACGAACACAAAGGCGAGCGAGAACCACAACAGGCTCCAGCGCGCGGCCTCGCCCATGGTGACCTTGTGCGCGCCCTGGCGCTCCATGACCAGCAGGTCCACGCCTATGGCGATGACCACGAAGACGGCAAATCCCGCCCACATCCACCACGTTCCGATTGTTTCCATCGAGTTTCTCCAAAGATGCCCTCACACGCCCAGGCACGCCGGACGCCCAAGCCCCGGACTGTAGGGGCTGGGGTACTTCTTTAAAACCTGTGATCACAGTAGTATTGGTTCGGTTTTTACGAACCAAACACTTTTTTAACGGCCCCACCGCAAAGAGATCATGAGCCAGAGCTTCAACTACCGCCATCTTTTCTACTTCTGGGTGGTGGCCAAGGAGGGCGGCATCGCCCGCGCCGCAGAGCGGCTGGACATGGCCGTGCAGACCATCAGCGCCCAGGTGCGCGAGCTGGAAAAATCGCTGGGCGTGAGCCTGCTGCGCACCGAGGGCCGCAACCTGGTACTGACCGACGCGGGCGTGGCCGCGCTGCACGAGGCCGACCACATTTTTGCGCTGGGCGAATTGCTGCCGGTGCGCGTGCGCGAGGCCGCCAGCGGCCAGACGCTGCGGCTGAACCTGGGCATCTCCGACGGAATCGCCAAGCTGGCCGTGCACCGGCTGCTGACGCCCGTGCTGGACGAGCCGCACCTGCGCCTGCTGTGCCATGAGGGCGAGTTCCAGCCCCTATTGGGCGAGCTGGCGCTGCACAAGCTCGACGCGGTGCTGGCCGACCGCGCCGCGCCGCCCAACCCGGCCCTGCGCACCACCAGCCAGCTGCTGGGCACGAGCGCCATTGCCTGGTATGCGCCCCCGCTGTGGGCCGAGGCGGCGGCCAACAACTTCCCGCACAGCCTGGCTGCGGTGCCCGTGCTGCTGCCCACCGACCACGCCGCGATGCGCGCACGCATCGACCACTGGCTGGAGCGCGAGCGCATCCGCCCGCGCATTGCCGGGGAGTTTGAAGACAGCGCCCTCTTGAGCACCTTTGCCGCCACCGGCATGGGCGTGATGCCCGCGCCGGTCTCGCTGGGCGAGCACCTGGCCCAGACCCACGGGCTGGTGCAGGTGGGTACCGCACCCGACGTGCAGGAGCAGTTCCACCTGATCTACAGCGCCCGCAAGGTGATGCACCCGCTGCTCACGCGGCTGCTGGAGGCAGGCCAGGGCGGAATGCTATTGAATTAATAGCTACCAGCACATACCGATCTAGCGCTTGGGGCCTAAAAGACGCAAAAAGCTGGCGCAATGCCCTCGCAGGCCCGTCAGTCGCGCCCTGCCCGCTCGATGTGCAGCGCCGCCGACGCCGGGTCGGAAAAGCACAGTTCGTGGCTGCCCGGGCACTCCACCAGGCGGAACAAACCCAGCCGCTCCGACAGGCGCGGGTGCCAGGGCAGGCTGTGGGGCAGCGCGGTGTCCTGCTGCGCGTTGAGGTAGCTCTTGCCCACCTCCAGCGCGGCCATCGGCACGGGCAGCTGCGCCGGTTCGGTGAAGGTGCGATAGGGGTGGGGATTGAGCAGCGCATAGGTGCTTTGCGCCAGGGCCTCGTCGGCATCGTTGATGAAGGCCTCGCGCCAGATGGGGTACGGCAGCATCACGGCATTGCCGTTGCTGGCTGCCACCTGGTCGAACAGCGCGCGGTAGTGGGGTGGCACCAGGTCGTTCAGGCACTCGCCCGGCTGCGGCACGAAGGCGTTCCAGTACACCAGGCGGCGGATGCGCCCGGGCAGGCGCGCGGGCACGTGGCTGATGACCATGCCGCCATAGCTGTGGCCCACCAGCCGCACGTCGGTCAGGCCCTGGCTGTCGATGAAGGCCGCCAGCGAATCCACCGCATCGGCCAGGCCCGTGGCCGCGCGGTTGTCGCCGGGGTTGTTGCCCGCGAGCGTGGGGCAGTGCACGGTGTGGCCGCGCGCCCGCAGGTGCGTGGCGGTGGCTTCCATCTCGGCACCGGTGTGCCATGCGCCATGGACCAGGACATAGGTATCCGGCATGTGTGTCTCCTTGGGGTTGTGTTGCAGGACCGGGCAATCCGCCCTGCCGCTACCTTAGAAACACCCGGTGGCACGGAATGGCCTGCGCGTGCCAGCCGGCTGTGCTGGATGTGCCAAAAGCTTCACCGCCGTGTAGCGCGGCAGGACGAAGCCCCAACGACACGGAGGATGGGGAGACGGAATCAGCCGCCGCGCCGCCACTGCGCGGGCGATACCCCCATGGCCCGCTGGAAGGCGCGTGCGAAATGCGAAGCGTCGGCAAAGCCGCAGCGCCGCCCGATCTCGCCCACGGCCACATGGGCCAGCTGGGGGCGGCGCAGCAGCTCGCCCGCCCGCGCCAGGCGCAGTTGGCGCAACGCGCCCGCAAAGGTGTGGCCCTGTGCCGCAAACGCCCGGTGCAGGGTGCGCAGCGACACACCCGCCTCCTGCGCCAGCGCCGGGGCCGAGAGGCCCGGCTGGTCAATGCGCGCACGCAGCAGCGCACACAGATGGGCGTGCAGGCTGCGCGCCGCCGTGGGGGCCGGTGAAAGAGGCGGCTCCAGCGCAGCGCACAACAACGCGCCCAGGTGGTCGGACAGCAATGCTGGGGGAAGGGCCTGCGCCGAGGCCGGGTCACGTGCCAGCTGCACGGCCAGCGCGCCCAGGCTCTGGCCCCAGCCCCGGTCGCGCCAGGCCACGCGCGGCCCGGGCGCCTCGGCCTGCTGCAGCCACTGCCCCACCCAGGCGCGCGGCAGCTGCAGCGACACGCAGTGCACACCTTCGGGAAAGTGCAGTTCGTAAGGCCGTGCCGAATCCAGCAGCACCACATCGCCCGGGCGCAGATGGGCCACATGGCCATCCTGGCGCACATGCCACGCGGTCTCGGCCTGGCCGATCAGGTAGAAAGGCAGCTGGCGGCTGCGCGCAATGCCGGCGGGTGTGCGAAACACATCCTGGGTGGAGGCCCGCACGCGGTTGATGGACAGCGTCTCCACCGGCAGGCTTTGCAGTTCCCCGCCAAACAGCGGCGCCTCGCGGGAGCTGCAGTCCATCTCCAGAAACGCCTCGCAGATCGCGCCCACCCAGTAGTCCAGGCGCGCGGGCGGCGCCACCACGTCGGTGGTCCACTGGCGCAGAGCAGCGGGGGACGAAGGCGCGGGAGCGGCGGGCATGGCGCCCAATCTACCGGCAAGCGGGCCGGGCAGGCAACAGGGCAAGCACGCCCAACCACTCCCCTGACGGCTTGCCCGCCAGGCTCAGCGCTGCGGCATGTCCTTCACCGAGTACCCCAGGCTCACCGTGGCATCGTCAGGAATGGCGGGCATGGACACATTCCACGCCTCCCACGCGGCGCGCATGGTCTGCAGGCGTTCTGGCTCCACGGGCGCGCGGTTGGCGCGCTCACGTTCATCGTCGGCCAGATTGAACAGGTAGTCGTTGCCATCCACCCGCAGGTACTTCCACACGCCCTGGCGCATGGCGCGCTGGCCCCGGTGGTTCATGCGCCAGAACAGCGAGGGCTCGTCGATCACGTTGGCATCGCGCAGCAGCGGCATCAGCGTGCGGCCGTCCAGCGGGTAGGCCACATGCGCGCAGGCCTCTGCGGCGTCGAGCATGGTGGCCGACCAGTCCATGGTCATACAGGTCTGCGCGCTCACGCCGCCGGGGGCTATCACCGCAGGCCAGTGGGCAATCCAGGGCACGCGGATGCCGCCTTCGGTCAGGTCCATCTTGCCGCCGACCAGCGGCCAGTTGTCCGAGAAGCGCTCGCCACCGTTGTCGCTGGTGAACACCACCAGCGTGTCGCGCGCCAGGCCCTTGGCCTCCAGCAGCGCCATGATGCGGCCGATGCCCTCGTCCATGTGGTGGATCATGCGGCGGTAGGTCTCGATGTTGCCGCCGTGCAGATGAAACAGGTTGCCCTTGACCTCCTGCGCCAGCGCCTCGTCATCACGCGTCTCCCACGGCCAGTGGGGCGCGGTGTAGTGTAGGCTCAAGAAGAACGGCGTGCCCGCCTGCGCGCCCGGCGCCATGCGCTGCACGTAGTCGAGCGCGTGGTCGGTGATGAGGTCGGTGAGGTAGCCATCCTGCTGCTTTTCCTCGTCGCCCAGGTACAGGTCGTGCGTGCCGTTGGAGCTGCAGTGGGTGAAGTAGTCCACCCCGCCCGACATGGGACCGAAGAACTCTTCGTAGCCCGAGCGCAGCGGCCCGAACGCGGGCGGGTAGCCCAGGTGCCATTTGCCCATCAGCGCCGTGCGGTAGCCCGCTGCGCGCAGCAGCGAGGGCAGTGTGGGGTGCTCGGGCGGCAGGCCCAGCGTGGTGCTGCCCCGGCTCTTGCTGTTGATGGGTTCCTCGGCAGCGCCGCGCAGGCGGTACTGGTAGCGCGCCGTCATCAGCGCAAAGCGCGTGGGCGAGCACACGGGGGAATTGGAGTAGCCCTGCGTGAGCTTGAGGCCATTGGCCGCCAGCTGGTCAAGCACCGGCGACACGGGGCCGAACGCCGCGTCGCGCCCACCGTAGCAGCCCAGGTCTGCATAGCCGAGGTCGTCGGCGACGATGAAGATGATGTTGGGGCGGGGTGGTAGGGTCATCTCGAAATCCAGTTTCACTCAACATGGCGCGCAGTCTTCGCGACAGGCGCGGCCGAGGCGGGGGCGGCAAGCAAGGGCCGCCCCGCAGCGAGGCCGCCGTCCCCCTCCGGGGGAAGCGGCGCAGCCGCTCAGGGGGGCTTCCTTGCTATGGTTTGAAGCCCGAGCGCTGCACGACCGGCGCCCATTGCGCGCGGTAGGCCTTGAGCATGGCCTCGGTTTGCGCCATGGTCGCCACCACGGGCTCCATCTTGGCGGTCTCGAACTTGCGCTGCGTGTCCGGGTCTTTCATCACCTCCACGATCAAACCGGACAAACGTTCGGCCTGGGCCTTGGGCATGCTCATCGGGGCAAAGAAGGTGTTCCAGCCAGTGGCGGCCAGGTCCATGCCGCTTTCCTTGAAGGTGGGAATCTTTGCATCGAGCGGGCTGCGCTTGGCGCTCGACACGGCCAGGATGCGGATCTTGCCGGCCTCGTGCTGGGGCAGCAGGCTGTCAAACGTGTCGAACGCCACGGGCACCTGGCCGCCCAGCAGGTCGTTGAGCAGCGGCGCCGAGCCCCGGTAGCCCACCACCTCGGCGCGCACCTTGGCGGCGTCGCCCACCATCAGGCCAAAAAAGTGCGGCAGGCTGCCCGTGGCAGGCACGCCGAAGTTGGCCTTGTCGGGGTTGGCGCGCAGCCACGCCATGAGGTGCGGCAGTTCCTTGACCGGCACGGCACTGCCCACGGCCACGCCAAATTCATAGCTGTTGACATGGCTCACAGGGCGGAAGTCGCGCTCCGGGTCGTAGCCCGCATCGGGGAACACCAGGGGTGCCACCAGCATCACGGCGGGGTTGGCCAGCAGCAGCGTGGGCTGGTTAGCGGGCGCGGCTTTGACAGCCTGGGCCGACAGGCGGCCGCCCGCGCCGGTCTTGTTCTCCACGATGACGGGCGTACCGAGCTTGCTGCCCAGCTTGTCGGCCACGATGCGGGCCACGCGGTCGGTCGCGCCGCCGGGGGCATAGCCCACCACGATGCGCAGCGGGGTGTCCTGGGCATGCGCCAGGGTGGCGCACAGGGCCAGCACGGCGGTCAGGGCAGAGGTGGCAAGGGGTTTCCACATGATCGGTTTCTCCAGCGTGGGCAGACGGGCCCGGCAGCAGGGCTGCCCGGGTTGATGGGCGCAATGTATTGGGCACACAATCAATTGATCTAATCAATCATTGCCCGTAAATACTTTGATGCCTGCCCCGGCCCCGAACCCACCCGCCGCACCCGGCCACCGGCTGGCCCACCCGCAGGCCGCCAACGACCTGCTGATGTACCGCCTCAACCGCCTGATCGCGGTGGCGGGCAGTCTGGTGGTGCGGCTGTGCGAAGGCGGCTACGGCATCACCCGCCGCGAGTGGGGGCTGATGATGATGCTGGCGCAGCACCCCGGCATGCCCCCGGCCGAGCTGGCCCAACGCCTCGGGTTGGACCGGGCGCGCACCTCGCGCGCCATCACCTCGCTGCTAGCCAAGAAGCTCATCACCCGCGACGCCATGCCCGGCGACCGGCGCCAGGCCCGGCTGTCGCTCACAGCGGCGGGCCAGACCGTGCACGACGAGATGTTTCCGCAGGTCAAGGCGCTCAACCAGGAGCTGCTGGCGGGCCTCAGTGCCGAGGCGGTGGCTGGGCTGGACCAGACCCTGGCCGACATGCAGCAGCGTGCCGAGACGCTGGTCGCCACCCGCACCGACGTGCCGCGCACCTATCGGCTGCGGGGCGGGCGGCATGTGGATTGAGGGGGTTTGCAGAATGGAGTTGCCCCAAAACGGGGAACCGGCGATATCCTCAAACCCGCCCTGAGCCACCCGCCCACGGCGCACCCGCGCTCCCCACGTCCCACAACGGCCCACGCACACCCAACGCCCACCCTCCATGTCCCAGCACTCGACCTCTTTGTGGAGCCCCTTGCGCCAACCCGCGTTCAGGGGCCTGTGGATTTGCGGCGGCATCTTTTTTGTGGGCAGCGGCATGCAGAGCATGGCGGCGGCCTGGCTCATGGTGGAACTCACGGGTTCGTCATTCCTGGCTGCTCTGGTGCAGACGGCGGTGTTCATGCCCATGTTTTTGCTGGCCCTCCCTGCCGGCGTGCTGGCAGACACGACCGACCGGCGCCGGTTGATATCGGGCGCACTGCTGGCGCAGGCCGGGGCGTGCGCCTTGCTCACGCTGCTGACGCTGGGGGGCTGGAGTGGCCCGGCGTCGGTGCTGTTTCTGGTGTTCATCTGCGGGTGCTGCACGGCAGTGCTCACACCCGCGTGGAACTCGTCGGTCATCGACCCCGTGCCGCGCGACGAATGGCCCCAGGCCATCACCGCCGTGAGCATTGCCTACAACGCCGCGCGCGCTGTGGGGCCCACGATGGCGGGCCTGGTGTTTGCGCAGCTGGGCGCGGGCTGGGTCTTTGCCGTCACGGTGACCACCACGCTGGTGATGTGGGAGTCCATCCGCCGCTGGCCGCCCAAGGCGCACCCGCCCTCCAAGCTGCCCGCCGAACGCCTGTGGGGCGGCACTCTGAGCGGCCTGCGCTTTGCCTGGCACTCGCGCATGATCCTCGCGCAACTGGTGCGCGTGATGGCCTTCAGCGCAGCGGGCTCGGCCCTGTGGGCGCTGCTGCCGGTGATTGCGCAGCGCCAGCTCGGCACGGGTGCACAGGGTTTTGGTCTGCTCATGGGCTGCTTGGGCACGGGCGCCGTGGCGGTCGGCCTGGTGCTGGGGCGGCTGCGCGCGCGTTTTGGGCTGGAGGCCATCGTCGGCGCCGGTGGTGTGGTGTTTGCGGTGGCCATGCTGGTGGCGGCGCTGACGCACATCGCCTGGGTGGTGTACATCGCCATGCTGTTCGCGGGCGCTGCCTGGATGTCGGCCATGTCTACCTTCAACACCGCCACCCAGGCCAGCGCCCCGCAGTGGGTGCGCTCGCGCGCCGTGGCCATGCACATGGTGGCGGCGCTGGGCGCGTTTGCGATGGGCTCGGCCTTCTGGGGCGCGTCCTCGGACCTGATCGGACTCATGCCCACCCTGTGTGTGGCCGCAGCGCTGATGGGCGCGGGCCTGCTGCTGGCCCGCCCCATGCCGCTGCGCATGGGCGCGCTGCACGAGGTGACCCAGGCCACGCCCTGGGACGAACTTTTCATCGAGGCCGAGCCCCTGCCCGAAGCGGGGCCCGTGGCCGTGGAAGTGGGCTACCGCATCGCCCCCGGCACCGATGCTGCCTTCCTCGACACCATCAGCCGCATGAAGGCCCCGCGCCGCCGCGACGGCGCCACCTTCTGGCGCATCTACAAAGACCTGGGCGAGCCATCGCGCTATGTGGAGCGCTTCATCGTCGAGTCCTGGGCCGACTACTTGCACCAGCGCGCCCGCGCCACCATGGCCGACCAAGCCCTGGAGACCGAAGTGCGTGCGTTTTTGGCGCCGGGCGAAGTCGTGCGGATGTCGCACTACATTGCAGAGCGATAGATGCCCTTGAGCCGACCCGTCGTGGTTTCGGCTTGATGCGCGTCAATTTCCGCAGCCGGATCGGGTGCCGAGGCCGGCGGTCGGCCTGCGACAATCGCACCATGACCTTCGCCCCCCTTGCCAACGACACCTTCCTGCGTGCCTGCCGCCGCCAGGCCACCGACTACACGCCCCTGTGGCTCATGCGCCAGGCGGGGCGCTATCTGCCGGAGTACAAGGCCACGCGCGCCCAGGCGGGCAGCTTCATGGGCCTGGCTACCAATGTCCAGTACGCCACCGAAGTGACCTTGCAGCCGCTGGAGCGTTTCCCACTCGACGCCGCCATCCTGTTCAGTGACATCCTGACCGTGCCCGACGCCATGGGCCTGGGCCTGTCCTTTGCCGAGGGCGAAGGCCCGCGCTTTGCCAAAGTGATGCGCGACGAAGCGGCCGTGGCCGAGCTGGCCGTGCCCGATATGGACAAGCTGCGCTACGTGTTCGACGCCGTCACCAGCATCCGCAAGGCCCTCAATGGGCGTGTTCCTTTGATCGGCTTCTCGGGCAGCCCCTGGACACTGGCCTGCTACATGGTCGAGGGCAAGGGATCGGACGACTACCGCCTGGTCAAGAGCCTGATGTACGCGCGCCCCGACCTGATGCACCGCATCCTGGCCATCAATGCCGACAGCGTGGCCGCATACCTCAACGCCCAGATCGACGCGGGCGCACAGGCCGTAATGATTTTTGACAGCTGGGGCGGCGTGCTGGCCGACGGTGCCTTCCAGGAGTTCAGCCTGGCTTACACCAAGCGCGTACTGGCACAGCTCAAGCGCACCGGCGTGGATGGCACCGATGTGCCGCGCATCGTCTTCACCAAAGGCGGTGGCATCTGGCTGGAGGACATGAAAGACATCGACTGCGAGGTGCTGGGCCTGGACTGGACGGCCAACCTGGGCAAGGCGCGCACCATCGTCGGCGGCCAGGTGAGCGGCCCCGGCAAGGCGCTGCAGGGCAACATCGACCCCAACGTGCTGTTTGCGCCGCCTGCGCAGATCGTCACCCAGGTGCATGCCGTGCTCGACAGCTTTGGCAAGCCCCACACCGACCGCAACACCACCGGCCCTACGCACATCTTCAACCTGGGCCACGGCATCAGCCAGTTCACCCCGCCCGAGCATGTGGCGGCATTGGTGGAGGCTGTGCACAGCCACTCGCGCGCGCAGCGCCAGGGCTGACACCCCGGGCGAGGCATCCAGACCGCCCGGCACGCCGCGCAGGGACCAGGTGATGGCAACGGAACAGCCCGTACCGCCGCCAGCGGAGTCCCCCACTGGCCCGCAGGCACTGCCCGCCTCGGCCCTGCAATCCCCACCCGGCGCGCTCGCAGACTGCGTGCGCGCCTTTTTCTGGCGCGACCTGGGCCGCCAGCCGCCCCACACCCCGGCGGACACGCGCGTGCCGCCCAGCCCCTACCCCGGCATCATCTGGCTCACGCGGGGCACGGCCCAGCTCGTGGAATGTGCGGGCGCCGCCACGGCAGCGGCTATGCCGGCCATCACGCTGTCGGGCGCCCACCGACATCCTTACCACTCGGTCTCCTCCCTTGATGGTGATTCGTTCTGCCTGGCGTTCCAGCCCGGCGCGCTGGGGCTGCTCACTGGGCAGGACCTTGCGCCGCTGACCGACCGGGTCACGGACGCAACGACCTGGCTGCCCGGGGCCTGGCACCCTTTCCTCGCGGCCGTCCACGCGGCGCCCGACCATGGGGTGCGTCAGGCGCTGTGCGTGGACTTCCTCACCCCACGCTGGGCGGTCGTGGCCGACCGGCATGCTGCCTGGTTGCAGGTGTTGCACCAGGCTTGGCAGCGCGGCGCACGCCAGGCCCTGGCCTCTGCGCTGGACTGGACGCCCCGGCACCTGCAGCGACGCACCCGGCAGCTGGCGGGCCTGCGGCCTGGCGAGATCGAACGCATGCTGCGCGCCGAACATGCCCTGCTGGCCATGCGCGACGGCAACGCCGGTGCCCTCGATGCCGCGCTGCGCCATGGCTACGCCGACCAGGCGCATTTCAGCCGCGAGGCGCGCGCCCTGTTCGAAAAGCCCCCCGCAGCGCTGAAGGCCCACACCCGGCGGCCGGGCGACGATGCGGACTGGCTGCTGCGGCGCAGTTGAAGCCGCCGCCCGCTGGAGACTGCCGATTACCGCTGGATCACCTGGGGCCGCTTGATCTTGGCCTGCAGCTGCAGGATGCCGTAGAGCAGCGCCTCGGCCGTGGGCGGGCAGCCGGGCACATACACATCCACGGGCACGATGCGGTCACAACCCCGCACCACCGAGTAGCTGTAGTGGTAGTAGCCACCGCCGTTGGCGCATGAGCCCATGGAGATCACGTAGCGCGGCTCGGGCATCTGGTCGTAGACCTTGCGGATGGCGGGCGCCATCTTGTTGGTCAGGGTGCCGGCGACGATCATCAGGTCGCTATGGCGGGGGCTGGAGCGCGGGATGATGCCAAACCGGTCCAGGTCGTAGCGCGCCATGGCGGCATGCATCATCTCGACCGCGCAGCACGCCAGCCCGAAGGTCATGAACCACAGGCTGTCGGTGCGTGCCGCCTGCACCACCTCATCCAGCCGGGCCAGCACAAAACCGTCGCGCTCCATGGTGGGCGCATCTGCCATGGGGGAAGAAGAGTAAGTAGCCATGGCGGCATCGTCGCCACAAGTCGCCACGCCGTCTTGAAGCAAAGCGACATGGACCGCTGTGACACCAAGAACGCCAGACACTCCGGGCCCTGCGACAATCCCCGGGCATTTCGCAGCAGATCCGGCGTCCCCGCCAGCGCACTTATGCACAAAATTGGAGCATCCTCGCACCCGGCGCGACTTCGTACGGCAACTTGCAAACAAACCTCATCACGACGCTAAGTGCTTGATTTATATGGCGTTAAATCCCCTGCTTTTTTGACAGGCAATCCAGCCAAAGCACGAATTGACAAGGACTTGCGGACCAAACCCAAGGGATATCAACAAAGTTATCCACAGAAATTCTGAATTTCTTACAAATCCCCTGTCAAATCAAGTACTTGCAGGCCATATCGAAGAAATGCATGAACATAGGCTCACGCCGCTAGCACAAAAAGGGGGCAACCTGTCCTCTTGACGAAGTCCTGCTGTCCGACTTATGCACACAAAACGTGATGCAGCGCAACATGGAGACGCTGAATCGGCTTAGCACAAAAATCCGGGGCAAATTTCTTCAGATGATTGATTCATAACGATTTTTTTGGATTGCTGTATTTCCGGGCAATCTGTTCGCAGCCAGCATTCATGCGGCTTGGGCGGGGGTCGGGACAGGATGTCAACAAAGTTATCCACAGAAATCCGGGATTACTCACACACCCACGGCAAATCAAGCACTTAGCCGCCAAAGCTCCAGATCACATCCACAACGCGCACTAAGCCTATTTCTCCTCCATAGCTCGTGTCTATGTCCCTCTCCCTCGTCCACGTTGCCCTGCAGACGCCATCGCACAGCGGAGTCGGCGACCTTCTGAGCTACGCCAGTGAGCGCCCGCTCTCACCGGGTACGCTGGTGCGGGTGCCCTTGGGCACGCGCGAGGTGCTGGGCGTGGTGTGGGACGCCGACGAAGCCCCCGGTGAGCTGCCCGATGGCGCCACGCTGCGTCCCATTGCAGGTGTGCTGGAGGGCGTGGCGCCCCTGGATGCGTCCTGGCGCCGTCTGGTGGGGTTTGCAGCACGCTACTACCAGCGCGCCTTGGGCGAGGTGGCCCTGGCGGCCCTGCCCCCGCAACTGCGCGACCTGCGCCCCGAGCAGTTGGCACGGCGGCTGCGGCGCCCGGCCAAGGGCGCAGGAGATACCTCACGCACTATTGAAAACATAGCACTCAGCGCAGAACAAGAAAGCGCCAGGGCCCGAATTTCCTCAGAAAATGGGCCTTTCCTGCTGTTTGGCAGCACCGGCAGTGGCAAGACCGAGGTCTATCTGCGTTGCGTGCAAGAGATGCTGGAGGCCGACCCCACCGCCCAGGCGCTGGTCATGGTGCCCGAGATCAACCTCACGCCCCAGCTGGAAGAGCGCTTTGCAGGCCGCTTCGCTCCGCGCTTCGGCCCCGGTGCCGTGGCGTCGCTGCACAGCGGCATGACCAACCCGCAACGCCTGGCCAGCTGGCTGGCCGCGCACAGCGGCAGCGCGCGCATCGTGCTGGGCACACGCATGGCGGTGTTCGCCAGCCTGCCCGGCCTAAAGCTCATCGTGGTGGATGAAGAGCACGACCCCAGCTACAAGCAGCAGGAGGGCGCGCGCTATTCGGCCCGCGACCTGGCCATCTGGCGCGGGCGCGAGCAGGGCGCTAAGGTGATCCTGGGCTCCGCCACGCCGTCGCTGGAGAGCTGGTACGCCAGCCGCCCGGCCACGGCCGAAGACCCAGAAGGTGGCCGCTACGTGCGGCTGCACATGCCCAGCCGCATTGGCGCCGGTGCCCTGGCCCGTGTGCGCCGGGTGGACATGAACCAGCAGCCCCGCCGCACCGTGTTCAGCGCGCCGCTGCTGCAGGCCATTACCGAACGCGTGGCGCGTGGCGAGCAGAGCATGATCTTGCTGAACCGCCGGGGCTACGCGCCCGTGCTGCACTGCGTGGACTGCGGCTGGAAGAGCGACTGCCCGCACTGCAGCGCGCACCAGGTGTTCCACAAGACCGACCGCACCCTGCGCTGCCACCACTGCGGCCACACGGTGCGCGTGCCATTTCATTGCCCGGCCTGCGGCAGCCCCGACATCCACCCCATGGGCAAGGGCACCGAGCAGCTGGAGGAGCAGCTCGGCACGCTGCTGCGGGAGGTGCTGCGGCCCGACCGCACGCCCGCCCGCATCGCCCGCATCGACGCCGACACTACCAAGGCCAAGGGCGCGCTGGAGGCCCAGCTGGCGCAGGTGCATTCTGGCGAGGTGGATGTGCTGGTGGGCACGCAGATGATTGCCAAGGGGCACGACTTTCGGCGCATCACGCTGGTGGCTGCGGTGCAGCCCGACGGCGCGCTGTTCAGCAGCGACTTCCGCGCCGCCGAGCGGCTGTTTGCACTGCTGATGCAGGCAGCGGGCCGCGCCGGGCGCGACGCCGCCTACATGGCCGCACAAGCGGTGCATGGCACGCAGCCCGAGATGTGGGTGCAGAGTTTTCACCCCCAGCACGCTGTGTTCGAGGCGCTGCGCAAGCACGACTACGAAGCTTTTGCCGCCCAGCAGCTCAAGGAGCGCGAAGAGGCCGCCATGCCGCCGTTCTCATACCAGGCACTGGTGCGTGCCGATGCGCGCACGCAGGAGGTGGCGCAGGGCTTTCTGACTGCGGCCACCGCCGCCGCCCACGCCGCGCAGTTGCCAGGCTTGCCCGACGGCACGGTGATCCTGTTCCCGCCCGTGCCGCTCACGATCCAGCGCGTCGCCAATGTGGAGCGCGCCCAGATGCTGATGGAAAGCAGCAGCCGCACCACCCTGCAGCGCTTTCTGGCCGCATGGCAGCCGATATTGCAAGCCACGCGCAGCCAGCCGGAGCACAAGGGGCTGATCCGCTGGCTGGTGGATGTGGACCCGCTGGCGATCTGAGGCGCACCCGCAGTCTGTCGCAGCGGCCAAAAACAAAGGGGGCTGCGCTCTTCAACGCAGCCCCCGCCTCGTCAGAGCGTGGTTCGCCGTTTACAGCGCGCCGTCACCCAGCACGATGCCTTCACGTCGCGGGTCCACGCCGCCTTCCAGCTTGGTCTGGCCGTTGCGGTTGACCCGCATGATGGTGGATACGCCGCTCGACTGCGCGGCGTTGTTCACCGTGTGGCCCTTGGCCTTGAGGCCATCGATCAGCCCCGTGAGGTCGAGCGAGGTGTTGGCGCCGTCCACATTGGTGGTCACGCTGTTAGTGGCGCCAAAGTTCACGAGCGAGGTGGCCTGCTGGGCGTCCAGGTTCCAGTCCACCGCACCCACCACCGTCTTGAGCACGTACTGGATGATCGTGCCGCCGCCGGGCGAGCCCGTGGCCATCACGAAGTCGCCGGGCTCGGTGCCCTTGAACACCAGCGTGGGCGCCATGGTGCTGCGGGGGCGCTTGCCGGGGGCCACGCGATTGGCAATGGGCACACCGGCGCCGTCAGCGGGCTGGGCCGAGAAGTCGGTGAGCTGGTTGGTCAGCAGAAAGCCGCCCACCATGTGGAACGAGCCCATGCTGGATTCGACCGTGGAGGTCATCGAGACCACGTTGCCATAGGCATCCACGATGGAGAAGTGCGTCGTGCCCCGCTCCACCGTCTTGTCCACACCCAAAGGCACATCGCCCAGTGCCCCCGCAGACGCCGTTCCCAGCGACTTGCCATCCGGCTGGATCAGCGCCGCGCGCTGCTTCAGGTAAGCCTTGTCCAGCATGGTGGACACGCCCTTGCCAGGCAGCGGGATGAAATCGGTGTCGGCCACGTACTTGTCACGGTCGGCATAGGCCAGGCGCTCTGCCTCGGACACCAGATGCACACCCATCACGCTCGGCACGCCGCCTTCATTGGTGGGATTGGTGGGGCCGTATTTGGAAAGGTCGAAGTTCTCCAGAATGCCCAGCGCCTGCGCAATGGCGATACCGCCCGACGACGGCGGCGACATGGTGCAGACGTAGTAGCTCGCGCGGTAGGTGGTGCACACCGGCTCGCGCTTTTTGGCCTGGTAGTTCTTGAGGTCGTTCACCGTCATCAGGCTGGGGGTGATGGGCGTCTTGGCCGCATCGTCACCCACCGCCTGGGCTGCCTTGGCCACGATGGCCTCGGCCAGCGGGCCGGAGTACATCGCGTTGGCACCGCCGCTCGCCAGCGTGCGCAGTGTCTGGGCGTAGGGTAGGTTGGTCGTCACCGTGCCGGTGGCCTTGGGGGTGCCGTCGGCGTTGAAGAACGCGGACACCGCATTCGCGTCCAGCGCCAGGCTGGCGGCGTTGCCCTTGATCGCGTCGCCCATGCGGCCGGGAATGCGGTAGCCGTTGGTGGCCAGCTGGATACCTTCGTCAAACAGCTTTTCCCAGCCCAGCTTGCCATGCTCCTTGTGGGCCATGTCCAGCATGCGCATCACGCCAGGTACACCGATGGAGCGGCCACTGCGCCGGGCGCTGGGCACGGGCGCAGCGGACGAGGCATCACCCTGGTCCTGGCGCACCAGGTAGTAGCCGTTGGCTGCGGCAGGCGCGGTCTCGCGGCCGTCGTACGCCACGACCTTCTTGGTGTTTGCGTCGTAATACATCATGAAGGCGCTGCCCGCCAGCGTGCTGGACTGCGGCTCCACCAGGCCCAGCACAGCCTGCACGGCCACGGCGGCGTCCACGGCAGTGCCGCCGGCCTTGAGCACGTCGCACCCGGCCTTGGTGGCCAGCGGGGTGTTGGCCACCACCATGTACTTGCTCGATTGCTTGGCCTTGTAGCCCAGGCGGTAGCCCGATGCCGCCTCGGGCGCAGCCGGGTCGCCCGCCACGCCGGACCCCACCACCACGGCCGAGCCGGAGCTGGACACCACCGAGCAGCTCTGGGCATTGTTGTCCACGGCCAGGTCGTTGTCCGAGCCGCTGCCGCAGCCCGAAAGCACCAGCGCAACGGCCACGGGCGTGAGTGCCCACAGCACAATATTCCTCTTCCTCATAGTGAATCTCCTGTTGTTGTCCGTTCGTGGGCATGGATTGACCACGTGGCATCGTCGGCGCAAAAAGCATGCCCTGTCGAATGTTTTTTCGTATCGTTTTCTCAAGGCAGCCATCTCAGGAAGGCAACGACAGGCAGGCCAAGGCGGCGGCACGACAGCGGCACGGCCACATTGTCTGGACGACGCCTGCGCGCGAGCCCCGCATGAAAAATCGAAGCAAATCCGGCGGTAGCGCTAGTGCATCAAGCGCTAGCAGCTATCATTTTTGAAAGCCCGAGCCCCCGCCCTGACTTTGAGCCCGCGCCTACACTGGACTCGCACCGCAGCAGGAGACCCCATGACCCCCGAACAATTTGCAGACGAACTGGCCCGCGAAGGCTTTGAGCCCGCCGTCACTGTGACCCGCGAAGCCGGGGGCGTGCTAGGTGACCACACCCACCCGTTCGAGGCCAAGGCACTGATCCTGTCGGGCGATATCCGCATCGCCACGGCTGCGTCAGAACGCGTGTACCAGGCGGGCGATGTCTTTCACCTGGCGGCCGAAGAGCCGCACTCGGAGTTCTACGGCATGCTGGGAGTGCAGTATCTGGTAGGGCGCAAGACACCCCCGGCGGCCTGACACCACCTCACCGCAGCAGCCTGGCGGTTCAGGTCAGCAGCGCGACGGCGGCGGAGAAGCTCAGGAACGCCAGCGCAGTGGACACCAGAATGATGCGGGCCACCCGCCCGTTGTTGGCGCCGAATTTCTCGGCCAGCAGCGACACGTTGCTGGCGCTGGGCAGCGCCGCCAGCAGCACCATCACCGTGAGCGCAAAGGGCGTGAGCGGCACCCCTAGCGCCATGGCCGCCGTGCCTGCACCCCACACCAGCAGCGGGTGTACCAGCAGCTTGGCCAGCGCCACCGGCACGTAGTCCCGTGCAGGGACCTGCTCGTGCTGGTTCATCTGCGAGCGGGCCAGCACTGCGCCGATGGTGAACAGCGCGACGGGCGAGGCCGCGTCGGCCAGCATGGCGATGGTCTTGTCCACCGGACCCGGCAACTTGAACTGCAGCGCCGATGCGAGCGCGCCCAGCGCAATCGACCAGGGCATGGGGTTGGTGGCCATGCCCCTGAAAGCGCTTTTCAGCGCCACGCCCACGCCATGGGTGCCCGCCCCATCCAGGCGTGAGAGCGCAATACACAGTGAACTGGTGATGACCATGTCCACCACGATGGTGACGATGGCGGGCCCTGCGCTCTGGGCACCCAGCAGTGCCACCAGCAGCGGCACACCCATGAAGCCCGTGTTCGGGAAGGCTGCGACGAGCGCACCAAAGGCCGCGTCGTTCCAGCCGATGCGCGCGTTGCGCGTAAGCGCCACCGTGGCGCCCACCATGACCAGCGCACACAGCACATACACGCCTGCCACGGCCGGGTCCAGCAGTTGGTGGATGGGTGTGCTGGCACCAAAACGGTACAACATGCATGGCAGCGCAAAGTACAGCACGAAGGCGTTGAGCCCCGGGATGGCAGGTTGCGGCAGCACGCCGCGCCGTGCGGCGAGGTAGCCACAGAGCACGAGCGCAAAGAAGGGGAAGGTGACAAGCAGGACGGACAGCACAGCCCGATTGTCCTTGTTGCGCCAGCAGCCAGGGTCTACGGCGCCCGAGGTGGTCAGCGCAAAGTCAGGTGGGTGGGCTCGCGGGTGGCGAGCGCAGGCATCCGCTTTTTGTTATTGCTTGCGCTGGATGATGAGGTTGCGCTTGGCATCCTCCGGGTAGGCAAAGGTGATGGCGCCGTTCTTGACCATTCCCATGACCAGCATGTTGCGCGTGATCGCGTCCTTGTCCTGCGCGCTAAAGGGCTTGTCGTAGGTGGTGACCACGCCGTAGTAGGTCTTCATCTTGCCCTCCAGCGATTCCTTGATGGCCTTGCCGTTCAGGTTGCCGTCGCGGATGCCGAGGAAGGAATACATCAGCAGATAGGTGGCGTCGTAGGCGTTGGCTGCCGCCATGGGCATAGCCACCTTGCCTTGGTACTTGCGGGTGTAGCTCGACAGGAACGATGCACGGCGCTCATTGCTGGGCTCGGCGATGAAGGTCTGCACCATCAGCGCGCCCTCGGCCGCATCTTTGGCGCCTTCGAGGAAGAAGGGGAAGGACAGCGGCCACGGCCCCACCTGCGGCACCTTCCAGCCCAGCGCCTTCTTGCCGTTGGCAATGGTGGCGTTCTCCGGCCCCACGGTGTAGCTGTAGACCACGTTGGCACCCGCGTTGCGTGCCGCAGTCAGCTCGGTCGTCAGGTCCTTCACCCCCAGGTCAAAGCGCGCCACATGCACGGGCTTGAGGTTCTTGGCGGCCAGTGCGGCCACCACATCGTTGTAGCCGCCTTCGCCATAGCCGGTCTTGTCGGCAAAGATGGCGACCTTGTCCCAGCCGCGTTTGACGATGTCGTCCACCAGGAAAGGCGCCTGGATCGCGTCGCGCGCCTGCACGCGGAAGATGTAGCTGTCGGGCGCGGGATATTTGGCCGTCACGGCTGTGCCCGTGGCGCAGGGCACGATGAGCGGGCTTTTGGCGTCCTGGAACAGGTCGATGGCCTTGAGCGCCACGCCGGTGTTGCAAAAGCCGATGGTGGCGACCACTTTCTCATTGAGCAGTTCTTGCGACACCTTGCGGCCTTGATCGGGGTCGGCCCTGTCGTCCTTGATGACCAGCTCCAGCGGGCGGCCCAGGTAGCCACCCACGGCATTGATCTCGTCCACCGCCAGCTTGATGCCATTGAGCATGGGCACGCCAAAGTCGGCCGACGGCCCCGTGAACGGCCCCACCACGCCGATGCGCGCGGGGGCGTTGCCCCCCACCTGCGCATGCGCCACCCGTGGCAGCAACGCCGCACCCGCCAGCACACCGGCAGCCGCCAGGGCGGACCAGGCGGTCCATGCAGGCAGTGGCAACCGACGGCGGCCCGCCCGGGGCGCGGCGGCGGTCAGAGCGATGGATGGCGGGGTCACAGGGTTCATGGCGGTGCTCGGTTCACAACACTCCCCTCCCGGTGGGGGAGGGACTCACCAACCAGTATCAAATTGTGAAAACAAAGCCCCTAGCGGGGTTTCCCGGAGCAAAGGGCCTGCCCCGTGGGCTGCGGTGCGCCCCAGTCAGCCGACCGTCAGGCACCGGTCGCGCGTGGGCGACTAGGGCATGCCGGGGGGTACGCCGGTATCATTGCGCCCTTGCGCTGCACGTCCCCTCGGCGTGCACCCCACGCCCGTGGCGCCCACCGCCCCGCGCCTGTCCGGTTCCCCCCTTCGCCTCTTTCTGCACGTTTCCTCCTCTCCATGTCTGCCGGTCTCAATCTCGCCCAGCTCCAGGCTGTCCACTACACCGACGGGGCCTGCCTCGTGCTGGCAGGCGCGGGCTCGGGCAAGACACGGGTGATCACGATGAAGATCGCCCACATGATCGAAAAGGGCATGGACCCAAAACGCATCGCGGCCATCACTTTCACCAACAAAGCCGCCGCCGAGATGCGCGAGCGCGCCAAGGGCCTCATCGGCCGGCGCGCCAAGGATGTGCTGGTGTGCACCTTCCACGCGCTTGGCGTGCGCATGGTGCGCGAAGACGGCCATGTGCTGGGCCTCAAGCCCCAGTTCAGCATCCTCGACGCTGATGACGTGACGGGCATCCTGAAAGAAGCCTCGGGTGGCACCACCGACATGGCCACGGCGCGCCAGTGGCAGTGGGTGATCAGCAAGTGGAAGAACATGGGTCTGACCTCCGAACAGGCCCTGGCCCAGGCGGCGGACGACAACGAACGCATCATCGCCACGCTCATGGCGCGCTATGAAGAGCGCCTGGCGGCCTACCAGAGCGTGGACTTTGACGACCTGATTGGCATGCCGCTGCGGCTGCTGCGCGACTTCCCCGAAGTGCGGGCCAAGTGGCAGGCGGCCCTGGGCCATGTGCTGGTGGACGAGTACCAGGACACCAACGCCACGCAGTACGAGCTGCTCAAGCTGCTGGTGGGCGAAAAGGGACATTTCACCGCTGTGGGCGACGACGACCAGTCCATCTACGGCTGGCGCGGCGCCACGCTGGACAACCTCAAGAAGTTGCCGGTGGACTACCCCCACCTCAAGGTCATCAAGCTGGAGCAGAACTACCGCTCCACCAGCGCCATCCTGCGCGCGGCCAACAACGTGATCGGGCCCAACCCCAAGCTGTTCCCCAAAACCCTGTTCAGCGAACTGGGCGAGGGCGAACCGGTGCGTGTGGTCGATGCCGACAACGAGGAGCACGAAGCCGAGCGCGCCGTGGCCCGCATCCAGAGCCTGCGCGCGGCCAGCAACCCGCCGCCGGACTGGAAGAGCTTCGCCATCCTGTACCGCGCCAACCACCAGGCCAAGCCGTTCGAGAAGGCACTGCGCAAGGCCAACATTCCCTACAAGGTCTCGGGCGGCACCAGCTTTTTTGACCGCGCCGAAATCAAGGACCTGTGCGCCTGGTTCCGGCTGTGGATCAACAACGACGATGACCCGGCGTTTTTGCGCGCCATCACCACGCCCAAGCGTGGCATCGGCCACACCACGCTGGCATCGCTGGGGGCCTTTGCCACCCAGCACAAGCAAAGCATGTTCGGCGCGCTGTTCAACGGCATGCTGCCTGCCGCTGTGCCCAAGCGCGCCATGGACGGCCTGCACGAGTTTGGCCGCTACATCAATTACCTGGAGTACAGCGCCCGCCGCACCCATGGCGCCGAAGAGGCCCGCGCCTTTTTGAACGAATGGCTCAAGGAAATTGGCTACGAGCAGCACCTGTACGACAACGAAGACAGCGAAAAAGTGGCGGCCGCCCGCTGGAGCAACGTGATGGAGTTCTGCGACTGGATGGCCCAGCGCGCGGGCGGGCAGATCGACGATACGGCCGGTGCCGTGGTGGCCAAGGAGACCAAGAGCCTGCTGGAGGTGTCGCAGACCATTGCGCTGCTGTCCACCATCAGCGAGCGCGAGCAGGAGCAGGACATGGTCACGCTCTCCACCCTGCACGCCAGCAAGGGGCTGGAGTGGCCGCATGTGGTGCTGGTGGGCGTGACCGAGGGCATGCTGCCCTTCAAGCTCGATGACGACGAAGGCCGCCAGCAGAAGGTGACCGACGACGTGCTGCAGCGCCTGCAGGAGGAGCGCCGCCTGATGTACGTGGGCATCACCCGCGCCCAGCGCACCCTGGCCGTGAGCTGGACCAAGCGCCGCAAAAAAGGGCGCGAAATGGTGGCCGCACAACCGAGCCGCTTCATCGCCGAAATGGGCCTGGACAAGACCACCGCCCGCGAAGACCCGCGCGAAAAGCTCAAGGCCCTGCGCGCCGAATTTGCTGCCAAGGCCCAGGCCACCACTGCGGCCAACGCGGCTGCGGCCGCCAACCCGGCGCCCACTGCTTGAGAGGGCGTACGCACATGGCACAACACCCCGCCACCGATACCACCCCACGCCCCGCCCTGCCCCGTGGCCGCAGCGCCTGGGGCATTGCTGCGCTTTTGATAGCTATCAGCGCTTGTCCTACAAGCGCCATCGGCCAAAAAGCACCACAATCCACGGCGGCATGCCCAGCGGCGGCAGAGATGGACCACCAACACCTGCAGGGCCAGTGGCGCGCCGAGCTGCAGGCCCCTGCGCCGGGAGACAAGCCCACCACGGCCACGCTGCAACTGGGCCCGCACCCCGAGCTGGCACAGAGCGTGCGTGGCACCGTGGCGCGCAGCGGCACCACGGCCCAGGTCAGTGGTGACGTCGACGGCGGCGACCTGACCCTGGAAGAATCGATCAACGGCACCAACATCAGTGCCACCTGGACAGGCCAGGTGGTCGATGGAAGTTGCGGCAAGGAAATACGCGGAACATGGAACAACGCCCACCCCACCTCCACCACGCCGTCAGCACCGTTTGTGCTGCGCAAACAGGCGGCCTGGCAATGAGCGCCGTTGCGCAGGGCGCCCCCGCGTCCCGTCTGCACCGCCCGCTGGCCTTGCTGCTCGCAGCCCTGGCCCCGGCCGGCGCGGCCTTTGCGCAAGCAGCACCTGCCGCAACCGCCGGGACCGACGCGGCCCTGCGCCGCTGCACCGCCCTGTCCAGTGACAACCAGGCGCGCCTGGCCTGCTTTGACGCCTGGGCGGCCGAACAGGCCCAGACCGCTCCTGCAGGAGCGCAGTCCTGGCAAGCCCCTGCTGCTTCGGCGTCGGCCAGTGCCAGCGGCGCAAGCTCTTCGTCGGTCGTGCCCCCGCCGGTGGACGCCACGCTGCCTGCCACCCGCATCATCGACGTGGCGCGCACCGAAGGCTGCCGCGACCCGCAGTACAGTGATCTCTCCCGCTTCTGGGAGCTGGAAACGGGCACGGACTGCGGCACATTCAGCTTCCGCGGCTACCGCCCGATCACGGTGTCGGTGGTGGCGTCGAGCAGCGTGAACCGCCAGCCCGCGTCGGATGCCGACGGCAACTCGGCCACCGACTCGACCCCGTACCGCCGCACCGAAAACCGCATCCAGCTGTCCGTGCGTACCAAGATTGCGCAGGGCCTGCTGACCCAGGGCCACCCCACGCTCAAGGACTCGCTCTGGTTTGGCTACACGCAGCAGTCGTACTGGCAACTGTTCACCCCCGAGATCTCGCGCCCCTTCCGCGCCACCGACCACGAGCCCGAGCTGATGTACGTGTACCCCACCACGGCACAACTGCCGTTTGGCTGGAAGTGGCGCTACAGCGGCATCGGCCTGGTGCACCAGTCCAACGGCCAGAGCAAGCCGCTGTCGCGCAGCTGGAACCGCGCCTACCTGATGACCGGCATCGAACTGGACAACCGCTTCAGCGTGAACGCCCGCATCTGGAAGCGCATCCCCGAAAGCGCGGGAAGCGACGACAACCCGGGCATCAGCGACTACATCGGCCGGGGCGAGTTGTCGCTGCTGTGGAACGTGAACAAGGACAACACCCTGGGCGCCACGGTGCGCCACACGCTGGCCAGCAGCGACCGGGGCTCGGTGCGTGTGGAATGGCTGCAGGCCCTGGGCACCGGCCTGTTCGGCAGCAAGAGCAACCTGCGCCTGCACACCTCGCTGTTCAGCGGCTACGGCGACAGCATGATCGACTACAACCGCAAGCGCACTGTGTTCAGTGTGGGGTTGAGTCTGGTGGATTTCTAGCAGAGACACCCCCCTGAGGCGCTGCGCGCCTTCCCCCCGCTCTCACATCGCTACGCGATGTGGGCAGGGGGACGCAGCCCTCGCTGCGGGGCGGCCCTTGCTTGGCTGCCCGCGCCTGGGGCCGCGCCAGTTGCATACGCCTTGGACGAAGCACCAGCCAGCTCCAGCCAGCAGTAGCCCAAGGCGGGGCGAAGGCCCTCACAACTCGTTACGACATCGTCCTCAAGTTTCTCCGGATGACGCCGACGCGCGGCCACAATGGCACGCGCACAGAAACCGGCGTGGCCCCCTGTGAGAGGCGCTCAATAAGAGCCCCTTTCCCACCGTTTTACTTGCCATTGCCTGCCGCGTGCCCCTCGACAATGCCGACAAAGAGGAACACACCCATGGACATGCAATACCAGCTCAAGGCAGGCAGCTATTACCTGTATGACATGCGCGAGGCGCCCAGCGCCGTCACGGGTGAACGCCGCTTCAAGCTCAAGACCGACACGGTGGCCATTGCGTTCGATGTGCACACGGGCGAGGTGCACCAGCACGGCAGCCCCACGCGCATCCAGTCCTGGGCCAACAACACGCGCCGCCGCCTGCGCGCTGCTGGTGCACAGGACGTGGCCAACGACATCGTGGTGGTGTCAGGCCCGCTGCCCGTGGACGAGCTCAACAAATGCCTGTGGGTGCGGGGCTATGTGCGCCGCATGTTCTCGCGCCTGGCCACCCTGCCCCATGGCAAGCTGCAGCGGCCCGCGGAGCCGTTTCGCAAGGCGGCCTGATCCGGACAACCTCTCCCACACATTCCGATCAGGGCCGCGCACAGCGGCCCTTTTCCTTTGTCCTGTCTTTTTCTATCGGGGCGGGCGCCAAAGGGGTCAGGCTTCGGCGTCCTCGACCGCGTCGCTATCCACCCCCTCCAGCACCTCGGCATGCTTGACGATGGTCACCGGCACCGGACTGGCATGGGCCACCTCCTGCGACACCGACCCGAGCAGCGCGCTGGTGATGGCGCCCTGCCCCTTGGCACCGATGATGACCATGTCGCAGCCCGAGCGCTCGATCATGTCCACCAACGTGTGCGCCACATCGCCCACCCCCACATCGGTTTCGTAGGCCACCCCGGCGGCATCGAGCAGCGCGCGCGCTGGCGCCATCAAATGCTGGCCTGCCTCCAGGCTGGCGGCGGCGATCAGGTCGGGGTCGCGGGTGGTCACCAGTTCGTACAGCGTGGCGGGCTCCTGCACGTTGGCCAGCACCATCGTGGCCTGAAGCCCCTGGCGCACCAGCGCCAGCGCGTGGTGCACGCCATCCAGGGAGAGTTCGGAGCCGTCCACGGCGATGAGTATCTTGAGCATGGGGTTCTCCTTGAGTGAGTACAGACCAGTGTAGCGACGCCATCGGCCAGCGCCAGTCCAATCCCTTGCGGCAGGTCAGCCCGGCCCGTCTGGGACAATGCGCCCCATCATGCTGCAGTTCGACCTCCTCAAAACCGACCCCTCCAGCCACGCACGCCGTGGCCAGCTCACGCTCAACCATGGCGTGGTGCAAACCCCCATCTTCATGCCCGTGGGCACCTATGGCACCGTCAAGGGCGTGATGCCGCGCAGCCTGCACGACATGGGCGCACAGATCATCCTGGGCAACACCTTCCACCTGTGGATGCGCCCGGGCCTCGATGTGATGCAGAGCTTTGGCGGCCTGCACAGCTTTGAAAAGTGGGACAAGCCCATCCTCACCGACTCGGGCGGTTTCCAGGTCTGGAGCCTGGGCGCCATGCGCAAGATCACCGAAGAAGGCGTGACCTTTGCCAGCCCCGTCAACGGCGACAAGCTCTTCATGTCGCCCGAGGTGAGCATGCAGATCCAGACCACGCTCAACTCCGACATCGTGATGCAGCTCGACGAGTGCACGCCGTACGAGACCAAGGGCCACAAGACCACCGAGGCCGAGGCGCGCAAGAGCATGGAAATGAGCCTGCGCTGGGCAAAACGCAGCCAGGACGAATTCCACCGCCTGAACAATCCGAACGCCCTCTTTGGCATCGTGCAGGGCGGCATGTTCAAGAACCTGCGCCAGGAGTCTCTGGAGCGCCTGGTCGAGATGGACTTCCCCGGCTATGCCGTGGGCGGCGTGAGCGTGGGCGAGCCCAAGGACGAGATGCTGGACATCATGGCCCACACGCCCCACCGCCTGCCCGCACACAAGCCCCGCTACCTGATGGGCGTGGGCACGCCCGAAGACCTGGTGCAGGGCGTGGCCGACGGTGTGGACATGTTCGACTGCGTGATGCCCACGCGCAACGCGCGCAACGGCACGATGTTCACGCGCTTTGGCGACCTCAAAATCCGCAACGCCCGCCACAAGGCCGACCACAAGCCCATGGACACCAGCTGCACCTGCTACGCCTGCGCGGGCAGCTCGGGCGTGTCGTGGGACGACGGCGGGCGCGAAGGCTTCTCACGTGCATACCTGCACCACCTGGACCGCTGCGGCGAAATGCTGGGCCCCATGCTCACCACCGTGCAC
Organism: Acidovorax sp. 22279; assembly: GCF_052045435.1. NCBI lineage: Bacteria > Pseudomonadati > Pseudomonadota > Betaproteobacteria > Burkholderiales > Comamonadaceae > Acidovorax > Acidovorax sp. 22279. The sequence continues at coordinate 168,905 of NZ_JBQEOV010000005.1, read as the reverse complement.
AACCTGCACTACTACCTGAACCTGATGCGCGAGGTGCGCGAGTCGCTGGAGGCCGGCACCTTCGCCCAGTTCCGCGCACAGTTCAAGGCCGACCGGGCGCGCGGCGTGTGAGCTGGGGATATGCATCCCGCCAGATTGCTATGTTTTACATAGCACATCAGGCATGATCCACTAGCGCATCGGGCCCAAATCATTCCAAAACTCCTGCGTCACCTGCTGCACTGGCCTCTGCGGGCCCTCACGGGCCTGGGCAGCGGCCTGCTGGCGCTGCTGATCCTGTTCGAGGAATGGGGCTGGGAGCCTCTGCAGCGCCTGCTGGCGCGCATCGGCCGCTGGCCGGGGCTGCGCTGGATCGAAGGCTGGGTGCGCTCCCTGCCGCCCTGGGCTGCGGTGGCCTTGTTTGCGTTGCCTACGGCCTTGCTGCTGCCGATCAAGCTGCTGGCGCTCTGGGCCATCGGGCGCGGGCATGTGGTGCTGGGCATGCTCGTCATCGTGCTGGCCAAGGTGGTGGGCACGGCGGTGGTGGCGCGGCTGTTCACCCTCACGCAGCCTGCGCTCATGCAATTGCGCTGGTTTGCCTGGACCCACGCGCACTGGATGCAGCTCAAGCATGCCGTGCTGGAACGTGCCCGCGCCTCGTGGGCCTGGCGCGTGGCGCGGGTGATCCAGCGGCAGTGGAAGAAGCGGAGGCGCCAGCGCTGAGGAGCCCCCCCGGAATCCACCCTGCGCCGCGCTGGCATCTGTCACCTGTCACTTCTTTCGGCCACCATACGGGGGGACGGAGACCACCCGATCTGATCCGCTCCAACAACTGCCATCACACGACCGCCACGCAGCGCCATGGGTTTACAGCTTGACCTCCCTACCGTCCTCCTGCTCTACAAGACCGCCTTGGTCGCCGGCGCGCTGAGCATCTTCCATGTCAGCCGGCATTCCTGCCGTCCGCAAGGGCTCCGGCCGCTGTCGGCGGCCTATCTGCTTCTGGCCGTCGGCGCCGAGCTGGCGGGCCAGGGCGAGTACCAGGTGCTGCCCCAGTGGCTGTGGACGCACACCAGCCTGCTGCTGGGCACGCTGGGCTACACGCTGTTCTGGGCCAGCGTGCGGACCCTGAGCGGGCGCCGGCGGGTTTCGTTGCCTCTGCTGGCGGCAGTGCCGGGCGGCTGGCTGGCGCTGGGCATCGCCACGCAATTTCCGCTCGACAACCTGCTGCGCGCGGGCGCCTTCCACCTGACGGCCGCGCTGGCACTGGCGGCGGCGGCCCACGAGGTCTGGCGCGACCGCCACACCGAGCCCCTGCCCTCGCGCGGGTTGCTGGCCGGGCTTTTGCTAATCAGTGCCAGCCTGTTTGCACTGCAGCTGTTTCTCATCGCGACGCACGCCACCAGCCCGCTGGGGTTTGCCCGGGCGTTCTACGCGCAGATGTTCTGCCACTTCGGCGTAGCGCTCATGGTGTCGTCCCTGTCCAACGAGCGGGCCGAGGTGCGGCTGCAAAAGGTGGCCCAGACGGACACGCTCACAGGCATCGGCAACCGCCGCTGGCTCATGTCCATGCTGCCGGCGCAGCTGCCAGTGGGTAGCGCCATCGCTCAGCTGGACCTGGACCACTTCAAGCACATCAACGACCGCTTTGGCCATGCGGCGGGCGACCGCGTGCTGCGGGCAGCGGCCGAGGCCCTGGGCGGCGAGTTGCGGGGGTCGGACCTGCTAGCCCGCTGGGGCGGTGAAGAGTTTCTGGTGTACCTGCCCGACGCAACGGCAGAGCATGCGGCGGCCGTGGCCCAGCGCCTGTGCAGCGCGGTGCAGAACATCCGCCTCACAGAAGCGGGGGAGGGCATCCCCGTGACCGTGAGCATCGGCATGGTCTGCGTGACCTCTGGCGGCGGCAACTGGGCCGAATGGCTGGGCGCCGCCGACCAGGCGCTGTACGACGCCAAACACGCAGGCCGCAACCGCGTGGTGGTGGCCGCAGGGCGCCGGGCCTGATCCCGGCCTGCCGCACAATCCCGCCCCATGCCTACCGCCCTCCAAGCCCCCTTGAATGAAGCGCTGGAACTGGCCTTCAACCTGGCCCCCGTCGGCATGTGCGTGACGCGCGAGCGCTGCATCGAGATCTGCAACGACGCCTTTGCCCGCATGTTTGGCTACGAACAGGCCGAGCTGCTGGACCAGCCGCTGGCGCCGCTGTATCCGTCGCTGGACGAATTCACCCACACCGGCAACCTGGGCTTGCCCGCCATGATGGACACCGGCAGCTACAGCGACGAGCGAGTGATGCGCCGCCGGGACGGCACGCTGTTCTGGTGCCATGTGGTGGGCCGCGCGCTGGACCGCGCCCAACCGTTTGCACGCGCGGTGTGGATGTTTGAAGACATCTCGCACCGCCGGGTGGTCAGCACCCCGCTCACGGTGCGCGAGCGCGAGGTGGCGCAGCACATCGTCACCGGTGCCACCAGCAAGCAGATTGCCCGCCACCTCCACATCAGCCACCGCACGGTGGAGGCCCACCGGGGGCGGATCATGCGCAAGCTGGGGGCCACCAGCACGGGCGAATTGGTGGCCCTGCTGTTGGGCATGCCCTGACACCGGGGACAATCGGGGCCCGCACGCCTTCGCTGCCGACATGCCGCCCACCCTGCCCCGCCTCTTTGCCCCCGCCCGGACCGTTCCCCCGCCCGTGGCCTGGGCCGCCCTGGCGCTGCTGATCTTCACCGCCTGCCTGGTGGGCATCTTTGCGCGTCCCATCGGCTTTCTGTCGGCGTTCTGGCCTGCCAATGCACTGCTGCTGGGGCTGCTGGTGCGCTACCCCCACCTGGCACGGCCACCCGCCTGGTTAGCGGCCGCAGTGGGCTATGTAGCGGCCGACCTGGTGACCGGCAGTGCCTGGGGCATGGCCCTGTGGCTCAACGCCGCCAACCTGCTGGGCGCCACCGCCGGCTGGCTGGTGCTGCGGGGGCTGGACGAGCCCATCCTGCGGCTGCAGCGCACGGTGGCGGCGCTGTACCTGCTGCTGGCAGCGCTGGTTGCCAGCGCAGTGGGTGCGCTGGCAGGCTGCGGCGCGGCACCGGTGTATTTCGACTCCCCGTGGACGGACCTGCTGTCCCTGTGGTTCAGCACCGAGCTGATGAACTACATGCTCATCGTGCCCGTGGTGCTGGCCGCTCCGCGCGCGGCAGACCCGCCCTCGCACACCCAGGACACCCCCCTGTTCTGGCGCGTCGCACCCGTCAGTTCTCTGGTGCTGGCCGAGGGCATCCGCACGCTCATCGGCGGGCCCGGCATGCTGGCTTTTGTCGTGCCCGGGTTGCTGTGGTGTGCGTTGAGCTACAGCGCCTTCACCTCCAGCCTGCTGTCGCTGGTGGTGTGCCTGTGGACCATGGCGGGCGTGGCCACCGGCGTGCTCAACTTCACGCCGGCCCATGCGGGCGACGTGTTCTCTCTGCGCGTGGGCGTCACGCTGCTGGCCCTGGGGCCTCTGGCCGTGGCCTGCGCCAGCGCGGCACGCGCCGAGGCCCTGCGCCGCCTGCACCATGCCGTGCGCCACGACGATCTGACGGGCGTGCTGGCCCGCCGTGCGCTGCTCAAACAGGGCGATCGCCTGCTGGAGCGCTACCAGCGTGAATCCACCGGGCTGGCGGTGATGATGGTGGACGTGGACCACTTCAAGCAGGTCAACGACCAGCACGGACACGGCGCGGGAGACCGACTGCTGGTCAGCATTGCGCAGACCATGGCGCGCGCGCTGCGCGCCGACGACGTGCTGGGCCGCATGGGGGGCGAAGAGTTTGCCGCCGTGCTGCCCGGCGTGTCCCCCACCGAGGCCCAAGCCATTGCCGAGCGGGTGCGCAGCGCCGTGGAACGGCAGGCGCTGGATGCGACGCAGGGCGGCCCCCAGCGGGCCACCGTCAGCATCGGCCTGGTGCACAGCGCCACCCTGGGCGCGGATGCCGACATGGACACCTTGCTGCTGGCCGCCGACACGGCCCTGTACCGCGCAAAGGCCGAGGGGCGCAACCGGGTGATGGTGGGCTAGGTCAGCGTTGTCGGCGCCGCTCTGCGGCCCGCCTCACTCCTGCGCCAGTTTCACGCCCGCCCCGGTGCCGCAGGCATGGCAGAACCGTGCAAACGCGCTCTTGCGGGTGCTGCAGTGGCCGCAGTGGTCGAACAGGCCGATGCCGCAGTGCGGACAAAAATCGATCTTCTCGTTTTTCAGGTCCACGGGCCGCTCGCAGCCGGGGCAGACGCTCTTGGCCAGGCGGGCCAGGGCCACGTCGTAGCTCAGCTCCTTGCGGCGCTCCTGGTCGGGCAAGGCCTCGGCCAGCTTCTGGCGCTCCAGATAGCGGTTGAGCGCCTGGATCGCATAGCGCCCCACCACAGCCGTCACGGCAATGCCCACCACGTAGCGCACGTAACCGCCGTAGCTCGGCAGGTAGGGCACCAGCTCCACAAAGAAAGCAAACAGCGCAAAGAAGATGAAGCCCCACACAAACGGCCAGTAGGTGCTCTTGCGCTTCTTGACGAACAGCCAGCCGGCTGCGGCCAGCAGCGGCAGCGTGAGGGCCAGGCGGTACAGGAACACGCGCAGCTCGACCTTGCGGCGCTCGGCCCCGAGCTTCACGTAGCCGTCGGACTCCATCTGGTTGAGCTGCTCCTGCCGGGCGGCTGCCGCCTGGCGGGCATCAAGGGCGGCCTGCTGCTGCGTCTCCACCGCCTGCTGGGCCTTGCGCTCCACCAGCTTGAGGGCGTCGAGCGCCTGGGTGCGTGCGATCACCTCGGGGTCCTGGTCGGCCCGCTGCGTGGCGCTGCGCGTGGACAGCCAGTTGTTGAAGCTCTCTCGCTCGGCCTGCACCTCGCTGCGCACCTTGCTGCGCTGCAGCTGGGCCTGCTCCAGCGCGGTCTGCGCGTCCTGTTCGGCCTGGCGCGCCGTTTTGACCTCGGCACGCAGCTTGTCGGCTGCGGCTTTGTCCAGAAAGTCGTCCACCCGCAGCGGTGTCTCGACCTTGGGCAGATCGCCCACGATGGTGCCACCCAGCCCGATGAGGAAACTGGCAAACACCAGCGCCACCAGCCACAGGCCACGGCGGAACCATTTTTCGGACAGTCTCAGGGACTTGCTCATGTTCTTCTCCTCGGTGGCGCCGGGCGCCGGGGTTGGGTGCACCCTGCAGCGCACCGGAAAATGCTCTTTTTTTTATAGCTACCAGCACTTATGTTGATTGCGCTTGCTGGCATTTTGATTCAATTTTTGATGGTCAGCACCACCGGTGCGGCCGCCAGCTGGGTGCGCTGCATCCAGGCCAGGACTGAATCGACGGTCACGGTCTCGATGCGGTCCGAGAACCGTTTTTCGTTGGGATGGTCGTCAAACGCAATGTTGGCCGACCCCACCCGTCCGCCCATGCGCGTGAGCGGGCCCAGCCTGAGCGTGGTGGGCTCGTAGCCCTTGAACTGCAGCCAGGCCTGCGCCTGGTCGCGCGAGCGCACGGTGCTGGGCTCCATGGCCATCGCCAGGGTCTCCAGCGCCCACTGGTTGGACTGCTGGTATTTGCGGCCCCACGCGTAGCTGACCATGCTGTAGGGCGGGTGCTGCAGCGCCTTGGTGCGGCCCTTGTCCTGCAACACGGCCAGCAGGCGCTGCTGCACCTCGGGCGTGGGCACGGCGTACACGGCCTCGTAGCGCCACAGGTCGTCCAGAAAGAATTCACCCAGGCCCTGGCGGTACAGGTGGCCCACCGCCGTGCCACATTCGTTGAGCTTGTGCGCCACGCGCCACGGGCCTTCGGCCGTCTTGTAGGCCCAGCCAAAGTGCGAATAGCGCAGACCGTATTTGGAGAGGTCCTGCCCCGCACGGGCCAGCGCCACCACCTGTGCGCCCAACTTATCGTGCTCTGCATCCAGCGCTACCGAGGTCTGCTCGGCCAGCTTCATGCCGCGCTCGATCACCTGCGGGGGCAAGGGCTTGCGCGACTCGCACGAGCGGCCCGCGTGGGCCGGCGTGGCGGCCAGCAGCACGGCCCCTGCGAAGAACACCATGCCCACCACGGCTGGGATGCGCTGCGCGGGGTCGCGACCAAGGTTCAGGGTTTTCACCATCGTGCCGCTCCTCAAAGACGTTCGTTGTGCAGCAAGGCGCGGCCGATGGCGTTAGGCACAAAGGCAATGGCCTCGCCCGCCGCCGACAGGATCACGCCTGTGCCGATCACGCTGCAGGTGACCACGGTGCCCACCGCGTAGGCCGATCCCGCCACACCGCGGCCGACCACCTCCACACTCACCTGGGCACCATCCGAGGCACGCTCCAGCAGGTACACCGTACCCACGGCCGAGGCCTCCACCGCCCGCACCGTCAGCACCGCGCCGCCCACCGACAACGCCGCCGGCACCGTCACCACCGCACCGGCGGCCGCGGAGGCCACCGACGCCGTGCCCACCACCGAGGCCACGGGCAAAAGCGACAGCGCGGCAGAAGCCTCGCTCTGGGCCCGGGCCGGCGCAGCAGCCACCAGGGCCGCACACACCACACCAGCGGCCAGCAGAGCGCGGGGCAGGCGAGCGGCAGAGCCCCACGAAGAAAACATGGCATTCATCATCATTCACTCCTCAGGGTACGGCCCGCCCACACCCAAGATGCGGAGCAGACCGGGTCGAAAGACCAGAAAGAACCAGAAAGAAATTCGTCCAGAAGGGCGGCTGCTTGCCGCCTGTGCACACCGGGTGCGCTCAGTTCACGCTGCTGTTCTGGGCAGCGGCCTGGGCGGCTTCGCGGCGGCCTTGCAGGCGGGCGTCGAGCAGGTCGGCCTCATGGCGGTCGCGCAGCATCTTGGCCAGCGTGAAGGCGGTGGTGATCAGGTACAGCCAGCTCACGCCCAGGAACGCCTTGTAGGTCACGTTGATGTCCATGCTCAGCAGGCCCCAGCCCGTGAGGCCCATGGCCACCGCAAAGCCACCCCACACCACCAGCTTCCACATGGGGGTGTCACCACCGCCACGGCGCGAGGCGCTTTCGTTGTCCCGCACAAACTTGGCCAGCACAAACGCGGCCGAGAGGCAGAACACATAGCCCATCACCATGAACGCCTGCTCCAGCTGCTCGCCCGGCAGCCACGCCAGACCCACGGCGCACAGAAAAACCGCGATGCCGAACGAGACCCACACCTGCAGCTGCCAGGCCTTGGTGTCACGTTGAACAACGATGGGAGAAGAAGACATTGCTGTGGTGCCCTGAAGGGCGTTGGTTGAACACGGAACGAATGGTGCCCAGACGTAACTTGCGTGTCTGCATTGAACCGTAACAGTGGCCACCCGCAGGCTATCCGGTATCGTTTTACGGTACTTTTTCTCAGAAAATTCGGTGCAAGCCGTTGTTCAGGCCCTACGCGGCCCTCGCCACGCACCTGCGCGACAGAGGCGGCAGGCACGGCCACAGAGAATGGCGGCCTCTCCGGGCAAGGCAACTTCTGCCTGCCCCCGGACCTTGTACTTCTGACGGACGGAGCCCCCACCATGACCAAACCTTTTGACCTCGTCGTCCACGGCGCCACCGGCTTCACCGGCCGCCTGGTGGTCGAATATCTGCTGCAACGCTACCCCGCCGGCAGCGGCCTGCGCTGGGCCATGGGGGGCCGCAATGCCGACAAACTCGCCGCCGTGCGCGACGAAGTGGGCGCCCCCGCCGACACCCCACTGGTCGTGACCGACACCAGCGACCCCGCCAGCCTGCAGGCGCTGATGGACGCCACGCGCCTGGTGCTGACCACCGTCGGCCCCTACCAGCTGTATGGCAACGAACTGGTGGCCGCCTGCGCCAAGGCCGGGGTGGACTATGTGGACCTGTGTGGCGAGCCCGCCTGGATGCGCCAGATGATCGACGCGCATGAAGCCGCCGCCAAAGCCAGCGGCGCGCGCATCGTGTTCTCCTGCGGGTTCGACTCCATTCCGTTCGACCTGGGCGTGTTCCTGCTGCAAAAGGAATTCCGCCACCGTTTCGGCCACCCCGCCCCGCGCGTGCGCGGCCGGGTGCGCAAGATGAAGGGCACCTTCTCGGGCGGCACCGCCGCGAGCCTCAAGGCCACCATGGCGGCCGCCGCCAGCCAGCCCGGTGTGTTGGACCTGTTGAAAAACCCCTTCTCGCTCACCCCCGGGTTTGAAGGCCCGCGCCAGCCCTCGGGCAACAAGCCCATGGTGGACGAGGCCCTCGGCGATGGCGTCTGGGTCGCGCCGTTCGTGATGGCGGCTATCAACACGCGCAACGTGCACCGCTCCAACTTCCTGCTGCAGCACGCCTACGGCACCGACCTTGTCTACGACGAAATGCTCATCACCGGCCCCGGCGAAAAGGGCGAGGCCATCGCCAACGCGGTGGCGGGCGACAAGTCGCTGGGTTCGGACCAAGGCCCCAAGCCGGGCGAAGGCCCTTCGCGCGAGGAACGCGAAAACGGCTTTTACGACGTGCTGTTCCTGGGCACCGACGCTGCTGGCAACACCCTGCGCGTGGGCGTGAAGGGCGACCGCGACCCCGGCTACGGATCCACCTCCAAGATGATCACCGAAGCGGCGGTGTGCCTGCTGCAGGAAGCCACTGAAACCCCAGGCGGCATCTGGACCACCGCCCCGGCGATGGGCGACCGGCTCATCGCGCGGCTGCAGGCGAATGCGGGCCTGGACTTCGCGGTCGAGACGCCTTGAACGCACCCCAGGCCGACGCCCGCATCGGCTGAGGGCCCGGCGCGTCACGGGAGCGCTGCGGCACACGGCGCCGCCCACCAGTCCGGCGCCTGCCCCGCAGCGCGTCCCGTGGCGCGCTCTTTTTGCCGCCCCCTACTTCACTCCACAGTCGCCCTGCAGCCCGCCCAACACGCGTGTGACCAGGGACTGCAGCGAGCCGTCGCTCTGAAAACCGGCAGCCTCCGCACGGGGCGTGTGCAAGGCGGGCAGGCGGCCGAACAGCGCTTCGATGTGGGCGTCGGGCGCATACCCGATCCACTCGGCCGGATCGGCATCCACCGCGCGAGCAATGGCCTGCACGACCTCTTCCACCGACGCGCGCAGCACCGGGGGTTGCCAACACCGTTCGGCCGGCATGCCCTCTGCGGGCAAGCGTGCGGCATGCACCAGGTTATCCAGGCAGCACCCCAGCGACATCCACCATGCCGTGGCTTGCGCCGACACGGGGCACATGTAAGCCTGCCGCGCCCGCAGGGCATGGAAGATCTGGCTCATGAATGCAGAGCCATGGCCCGTTTCTGCCGGGGGCCGCGCCACGATGCCGGGCAGCCGCAGGCTGCGGCCATCGATATCGCCACGCCGGCTGTAGTCCGCCACCAGCAATTCCGCCATCCACTTGTGCACCCCGTAGCTGAGCGTGGGCTGCGGCCACTGGCGCTCATCGACCGCCTGGGCGCCCAGCGCGCCATACACCGCCACCGAGCTGGCAAACACCAGCCGCGGGACGGGTGCCCGCCCTGCGCGCACTGGGCGCGCAAGCCCTTCGCACAAGTCCACGGTGTCCAGCAAATTGGCCTGCACACCCAGCGCAGGTTCACGCTCGGCCAGCGATCCCGGGACACTGGCAAGGTGGAACACGCAGTCGGGCGGATGGTCCTCCAAGGCTTCGAACAGTGCGCGGTCGGCAAAACTACCGACATGCCATTGCACGCCCGGTGCGCGAGATGCAACAGGCCCAACGCGGTCCACCAGCGTCAATCGCAAGGGCGTACCGGGCACGAGTGGGGCGGACTGCAACCGCTCGGCCAGGGCGGCACCAATGAACCCGCCAGCGCCGGTGACGAGCACATGCATCAGCGTGCCCCCGTGCCTGCAGCCACCACGCGCTGGTGCACCACGCCAAAAGGCCCCTCACGGCCATCGGGCCAACGCGCCTGCATGCGCACGCTGTCACCATAGCGCATGAAGAGCGTCTTGGCGGCGCCCTCGTCCAGGATCTCGATCACACGCCGCTCGGCCAAGCAGGCAGAGCCCGCATCGCGCGACTGGTTGGACACCGTGCCCGAACCGATGATGGTGCCTGCCGTGAGCCGCCGTGTGCGGGCGGCGTGGGCAATGAGCTGGCCAAAGCTGAAATTCATTTCGCCGCCATGGGGGTGGCCAAACCATTGGCCGTTGGAATCCACATGCAGCCGCAGATGCACCCGCCCGTCCTGCCAGGCATCGCCCAGTTCATCCGGCGTCACGGCCAGCGGGGCAAAGCTGGTGGAAGGCTTGGCCTGCAAGAATCCAAAGCCCGTCTTCATTTCGTGCGGGCCCAGCGCGCGCAGGCTCCAGTCGTTGATCTGCACCACCAGGCGGACGCAATTCAATGCTGCTTCAGGCGTCACGCCCATGGGCACCGGGCCACAGACGACGCCGAACTCGCCTTCGAAATCGATGCCGTCGGCCTCGCTGGGCATCGGTACGTCATCGTGCGGGCCCAGAAAGTCGTCACTCGCGCCCTGGTACATGACCGGGATCGTGTCGAAATGCGGGATGGGCGGCGTGGTGAAGGCGCGCTCCATCAAGCGTCCATGGTTGAGGAACGCCGACGCATCCAGCCACTGCGGGCTGCGCGGCAAGGGGGCGCTGCATGCGGCGGGATCGAACGCAAAGCTGCCGGTTGCCGTGCCCGCCTCCAGCGCAGCAGCGCGCTCGCGCAGGGCGGGCTCTACAGCATCCCAGTTCTGCAAGGCTGCCAGCAAGCTGGTCGCTATCGGGGCGGTTTCGACGGCCTGCAAGCCGGTGGAAGAAACCAGTACCAGGCGGCCGTCCAGGCGGCCGTCTTTCAGAGTTGCAAATCGCATCGCCAGTCCTATCAGGAAGAAGGTGTTTCCAGTCGCAGCCCCGCCGCCCGGATCACGCGGGCATAGCGGTCGGTCTCTGCAGTCAGAAATGCGCCAAACTCACGCGCACTCTGGGTGGGGGCGTCGGCACTGCCCAGCAGGGCCAGCTTTTCGCGCAGCTCGGGCTGGGCCAGGATGCGAACGCATTCGGCATTGAGCCGCGCGATGGCCTCGGTGGGCAGGGCAGCAGGAGCCAGCAGGCCAAACCAGCCGGTGACCTGAAAGCCTGCCAGTCCCGGTGTTTCGGCCACAGTGGGCAGATCGGAGGGCAAGGCAGGCGAGCGCTGAGCGCCGGTCTGCGCCAGCAGGCGAATGCGCCCGTCCTTGACCATGGGGGCCACGGCCAGGGCGCTGTTGAACATGAGGTTCACCTGCCCGGCCGCCAGATCATTGAGGGCGGGCGCAGCGCCTTTGTAGGGCACGTGCAGCAACTGCACTCCGGCCTGCTGCGCCAGCATCTCGCCCGCCAAGTGCAGCACATTGCCGCCCCCGGCCGATGCGTAGCTGACCTGCCCAGGCTTTCGCCGGGCAAGGTCCATGAGGTCGGACAGACTGCGCACCGGCAGGGCTGCAGGCACCGCAATCACCATGGGCCCGGGGCTGGCCACCAGGGCTACGGGGGCAAAGTCGCGCTGCGTGTCATACGGCAGCCGGGGGTAAAGGCTGCCGTTGATGGCGTGAGCGGCGCTGACCCACAGCAGCGAATGCCCGTCGGTGCTGCGGGCTACGGACTCCGAGGCAATGATGCCGTTGGCACCCGCGCGCGACTCCACCACCACCGGGCTGCCCAGGGCCAGGCCCAGCTTGTCGGCCAGCAGGCGGGCCACCAGGTCCGAACTGCCTCCGGCCGCGAACGGCAGGACGATGCGCAACGGCCGTGAGGGCCAGGTGGCTGCCCAGGTGCTCATGGGCAGCGCCAAGGCACTGGCCAGCAGGGTTCTTCGGTTCAGCATGCCGTGCATGGTTTCAACTCCCATCGCTGATGGTGGTGCCGCCGTCGACCACCAGGTTGTGTCCGGTCACAAAGGCCCCGGCGGGGCTGGCCAGCATGGCGACCACGCCAGCCACTTCCTCGGGTTCTCCGGCGCGCCGCAGCGGCGTGGCCTGGATGCGCCGCGCCATGAAGGCGTCGTCGGCCATGAGCCGCTCAGCCAACGGCGTGCAGATGAGGCCGGGCGATACGGCGTTGACCCGTACGCCCATGGGTCCCCATTCCACAGCCAGGTTGCGCGCCAACTGGGCCAGCGCCGCCTTGGTCAGCCCGTACAGGCCCATCGACCGGTTGCCGCGCAGGCCCGCGATGCTGGAGATGAGCACCGCGCTGCCGCCGCCCCGCGCTGCCATGCCAGGCAGCACCAAGGCACACAGCCGCGCTGCGGCGCACAGGTTGATGTCAAACACCTGCTGCCAGTCGGCATCGCTGGCATTGGCCAAAGGCCCCGCAGGCCCCTGGATACCGGCATTGCAGACAAGGATGTCCAGCGGCCCGGCGCGCTCCACCAGCGCAGCGATGGCCGCAGGCACCGCCATGTCGGCAGCGATACCGATGGCGTTGGGCAACGACGCAGCGACCTGCTCACAGGCCAGCGCATCGCGGTCAGAGACCACCACCCGGGCGCCCTGCTCGGCCAGGGTGCGCGCAATCGCCAGACCCAGGCCCTGGGTGGCCCCCGTAACCAGGGCGGTGCGACCCTGCAGATCAAAGAGACTCATTCGACCTTGATCCCGGCTTGGCGAATGGCCAAGCCCCACCGCTGCGATTCGCTCTGGATGAACTCGCCAAATGCAGCGGGCGCCAGCGGTGCAGGCTCCAGGCCCAGCGGGCGATAACGGCCCAGCACCTCGGGCGACTCCAGCGCGGCCACCACCGCCTTGTGCAGCACTTCGACCACCGGCGCTGGCGTGCCCGCGCGCACCATCACACCGTTCCAGCCCGGAGTGTCGAGGTCCGCATGCCCGGCTTCGGTCAGCGTGGGCACCTGGGGCAGCACCTGCAGGCGCTGTTCGCTGCCCACGCTGACCAGCGCCCGCAGCTTGCCTTCGCGCACCAGCGGCAGGCTCGATGCCACCACATCGCACATGAAGTCCAGGCGCCCGGCCATCAGGTCCTGCAGCGCGGGCGCTGCGCCCTGGTAGGGCACATGGGTCATGCGCGAGCGTGTCTTGATGCGCAGTTGTTCGGTCCACACATGCGGCTGACTGCCCTGCCCATATGAGCCGTAGTTGAGGCCATCGCCTGCAGCCGCCGCGCGCAGCAAGTCGGCCAGGGACTGGAACGGGCTGCCCGCTGGCACGACCACGACCAGTGGCGACTTGAACAATCGCGTCAGGGGCGCAAAGTCCTTGAGGGGGCTGAAGCTCAGTTTGGCATACAGCGCCGGGTACATGGCCAGCGGGCCGATGTCTGCGTACAGCAAGGTGTGGCCGTCGGCGGGTTGCTGCTTGACGTATTGGGCCGCCAGTTGCGCGGCACCTCCGGGCTTGTTTTCCACGACCACGGCTTGCTGCATGCGCTCTCCCAGCTTCTGCACCAGCAGGCGCGACATCGCGTCGCCAAAGCCCCCGGCCGGGTAGGGCACCACCCAGCTCAATGGGCGCGCGGGATACGGGGTTTGTGCCAACGCCCAGGGCGTCAGCGCTGCGGACGCTGCAGCGCCCAGCCATTGACGGCGCGTGCTCATGGCTGCTCCTTGGCAGGTGCGGCCACCGACGCATCAAAGCGCCCATCGACAAGCACAAACAGCATGCGGCACGGCGCACCCGAGCGGTTGGCCCAGGCGTGGTTGGTGCCCCGCTGCACCACCACACTGCCAGGGCACAGCTGCACTTCGCCCTCATCCAGGATCAGCGTCAGTTCGCCTTCGATCACCACACCGTAGTCCACCGATTCGGTGCGGTGCATCAGCGGGTGGGGGGAGTCGGCCTTCACCGTAGACGCCGCAGCGTCGCCCACCTGGCGGAAGGCGTCGTGCATGCGTTCGGCACCGTAGGCCAGAAACTCCGGCGTGTCCGGCGGGATGTCCACAAACCGGAAGCGCGTTCCACCCTGCGGGGGCGGCAGCACCAGCGGGCCGAGCGTCGGGTCCGGGCCGTTGTCCACGACCGCGGGCGATTCGGAGGTGCTCCACACTTCGTGGAACACGGTGCCTGGGATGGCGGCGATCTCGACCACCGTGGGCAACGGCCCATCGCTGGCAATGATGGCCCGACCTTGCGCGTTGTGACCGGTAACCACGCGGTGGATGGATGGAAAACCCATGAACGAACTCCTGACTCAATCTTCAAAAATGGCGACCGCGCGCGTCCAGCCTGCTGAGGCGCCGCGGATCTTGTGGGGGAAGCAGCTGATGGTGAAACCCGTCGGTGGCAGCGCCTCCAGGTTGTGCAGCTTTTCCAGGTGGCAGTAGCCGATGTCGCGGCCCGCCTTGTGGCCCTCCCAGATCAGGGCCTTGTTGCCGGTTTCCGCCACGCGCTGGGCGGTGTATGAAAACGGTGCGTCCCAGCTCCAGGCGTCGGTGCCCGTGAGGCGCACACCGCGTTCCAGCAGGTACATGGTGGCCTCGTAGCCCATGCCGCAACCAGCGCCCAGGTAGTCCTTGTGCCCGTAGCGCGAGCCCGCGCGGGTGTTGACCACCACGATGTCGAGCGGCTGCAGTGTGTGGCCAATGCGGGCCAGCTCGGCCTGCACATCGGCAGCGGTGGCCACATAGCCATCGGGCAGGTGGCGGAAGTCCAGCTTCACACCCGGCTGAAAGCACCATTCCAGCGGCACTTCGTCAATCGTGATGGAGGGGCGGGCTCCGCCGTTCTTCGCGTCCTGCGTGGAGTGGAAGTGCCACGGCGCATCGAGGTGCGTGCCGTTGTGCGTGGTCAGCGTCACCCATTCGGCGGCAGCTGCTTCGCCATCCGGGTAGTCCTCAGGCCGGGTGCCCGGGATCATGGCCATGAACTCGGGCAGCGTGTCGGCGTGCTTCTGGTACGTGATCTTGGGCGCCAGGGGGGGCGGGTCGGAGAGGACATCGTTTTCCAGGTAGATGGAAAGGTCCACAAAGCGGCGTTGGGGTTTGGTCATGGCAGGGGTACAAAGCTCACTCAGGCACCACGCCAACGGTTCGGGCGAGGGCCTGGTGGATCTGGATTTCGGATTGGTAGAAGTGGTCCAGGGCGGCCAGTGACAGAGGCTCCTGGGGCTCGGTGCCATTGGCGCGCAGAAAGCTCTGGACCTCGGTGTCGCGCAGGGCCACACCAAAGGCCTGGTGCAGGCGACGCACCGCCGCGTCGGGGGTATTGCGCGCCACCAGCAGCGCGCCCCAGGCGGTGTATTCAAAGCCCTTGAGCGCCGCAGACTGCTGGCTCAATGGCGCGACGTGCGGCAGCAGCGCAGGCGCATTGGCGGCGGTGCTGCCGAAGGCGCGCAGCTTGCCCGTCTCCAGCATGTTCAGCGACGCGCCGCCCAGCGGCACAAAGGACAGATCGATCTGATTGCCCATGAGGTCTTGCACGACCGGTGGCACACCGCGGTACGGCACATGCACCAGCGGCACGCCACACAGGCGCGCCCACTGTGTCCCCATCAGGTGGATCATCGAACCTTGACCGATGTGCCCAAAGGTCAGCGGCTTGCCAGCGGCCGCCGCTTGCCGCGCAATATCCAGCAACTGTGCATGGGTGGTGGCGGGCATGTCGGTCCGGCCTGCCAGCACGTAGCTGGTCCGCCCCAGCGTGCCGATGGCACGCATCTGCTCGGGCTTGTACCGCGCGCTGGCCAGAGACAAGGGCGTGAGGATGGGCTCGGTCTGCGACGCAACGACCAGCGTTGCACCATCGGCTGGCGCGTTCAGCATTCGCTGCACACCGATGGAGCCCCCAGCGCCCGGCAGGTTCTCGATGACGATGGTCTGACCCAGTTCGCGCTGCATCACTGTCTGCAGCTTGCGGGCGAACACGTCGCTGGGGTTGCCCGCAGGCTGGGGCACGATGAAGGTGACGTGCCGCCCCGACTGCGCGCGGCCCCACGGCGCAGCCATGCCTGCTGCCGCCGCCACCAGACAGGCGCGGCGGCTGAGCCGAGCCTGCTGGGTCTGCACTGAGGCAAAAGGCGTGCTCATGCCATGCCTTTCACTGCGACTGCAGTACCCGGAGCACGATGAATGCGTGCAAATGCATAGACCGCCACTGCATCGATCACCAAGGCGGCCACCCCCAAGCTGCCATAGCCCCAGGCCTTGACCAGCGTGCCACCGAGGATGGGCCCAATGGCCGCACCAAACATCAGCATGGCAGGAGTCGCGGCCAGCGCACGGCCACTGGGGTCCAGCCGCGCCAGCACGCCAAAGGCAAAGGTGTGCGTGAAGATCATCACGGCCGCAAACACGGCGGCGGCCGCCGCATAGGGTGCAAACATGGGCAAGTTCATGATCACCACCACCAGCAAAGCCTGCAGCGCAGGTCCCGCCAGCAGCACGTTGCGGGCTGCCCAGCGCTTTTCCAGCACCGCCGCCAGGGCCGCAGGGAAGAGGTTGACCACCCCCAGGGCAATGAGCACCCCGGTGACCGCCTGCAGGCCATAACCACGGTCGCTGCCCACGCGCTCCAGAAAGCTGAAGGTCATGGACTGCACCAATCCCAGGGCCGCGATGCCTGTCACGCCCCACCAGACGGCGGCAGGCAAAGGCGTGGCAGGCGTCCGTGAACGCTCCGCACCACCCGCTATGTCAGGCGCGGGAAACGCCACTGCCGCAGTCATCGCCCCCACCGCCATGACACCGGCAAACACCTGGAACAGCACCGGCCCGCCCTGCTGCGCCACCAGCACCGGCGTGCCGCCAAGGAACACGATGGCAAACACCCCCAGCGCCATGCCCACCAGCGCGAACAGGCGGTGGGGGTTCTGGCTGCGGGCGATGGTGCCATGCGTAACGCTCAGGGCCGCGCCCGCAGCCACCCCGGCAACGCCGTGCAACAGGGCCAGCAAGGCAAACTGTTGCGTGGTGGAGGCTGCGGCAAATGCCACGGCAGCGCCAGCAAACCCTGTGGTAGCCACGCTGCGCCCACGCAGCAGCTGGAAGAACGGCGCCAGCAGCAGGCTGGCCGCGACCGCCCCGGCCAGAAACAAGGTAGCCAGCAGGCCCGCCTGCTGCGGGTCAAAGCGGTACACCGAGATCAGCGTGCCCACCCACACCGGCAACGCGACCAGATCGACCATGCCCGCGCAATGGCCCACCATCAGGGCCACGCGGCCCCGCAACGAATTGGTTGTGATCATGGCGACCTCGCTTCAGATGGGCTGGGCCAACGCCATGAGGGACTCCCGCATGATGCGTGAGTGCTCTTCCTTGTCGCCCCCGTCGATCTCGATCTCGCCCAGGCGTGCCGAGTTCTCCACCACCATGCGGCAGCGCTCCCAGCGGCGGCTTTCAAAGGCCGCCAACGCAGCCGGCACGTCGCCCGCTGACTGCGCCAGTTCATCGGCCAGTACCAGCGCGTCCTCGATGCCGATGCAGGCGCCCGATGCAAGGTGGGGCGTGGTGGCGTGCACCGTGTCGCCGATCAGCACCACGCGCCCACGGGACCAGGGTCGGGGCATGAGCAGCCCTTCCAGCGGGCGGTACACGATCTGCGAGTCCGGGCCCATCTGGCTGCGGATAGCCTGCAGCGTGGGGGCAGTAAAGCCCTCCAGCAGCGCGCGCAGGGCGTCCACAAACGTCGCTGGATCGACATGGTCGTTGGTGGGGCGCGGCTCGGTGACGAAGAGGTACATCTCGGTCTTGGAGACCGGGTTCACGCCGGGTTTGATCTGGGGCCCCATCCACATGGTGGCCGTCTCGATCTCTGGCGGCCGGGGCAGCACGGCGCGCCACACCGCCTGGCCGCTGTAGCGCGGCCGGGGGGCGTTTTCAAACACGGCTTCGCGCACCTTGGAGTAGAGCCCGTCCGCGCCGATCACCAGGTCATAGCGCTGGCGCTGGCCGTCGGTGAAAGTCACCAGCACCCCGTCGGCCTGCTGGTCGATGGCAGCGAAGGTGCAGCCCAGACGGACATTGGCGCCCGCTGCGCGGGTGGCCTCGGCCAGGATGCGGGCCAGCACCGGGCGCAGGATGGCGCCGCCACCCGGCACATCGTCGCCCGCAATGCGGGGCGTGGGCAGCGTGGCCACCAGGGGGCCATGGGGGAGGTGCAGGTTCACGCCGTCCGAGGCGTTGCCCTGGGCCAGAAAGGCCTCCAGAACACCCAGGCGCCGCAGCGCCCGCAGCGTCGCGCCCCCCAGGCTGATGCCGGCGCCATAGCTGCGCCAGCCGGGGTCGATCTCGACCAGATCCACCTGGGCGCCCTGCTTGCGCAGCTCAATGGCCGCTGCCATGCCGGAAAATCCGCCGCCAATAACCAGGATGCGTTGGGAAGATAGGCTCATGGGTTTGTCTCCTTGTTCATTTTTTAGGGTTCGCCAGATGGACGTCGCCATTGGCTTGCTGGACCAGGGGTACGGGGGTGAGCGCATCGCCCAGGCACGGCCCCAGAGTGCACACCCCGGTGGCGATGTCAAACAGTGCGCCATGGGCCGCACAGACGATGCGGTCACCGGCCGCGTTCAGATACCGGTCCTTGCGCCATGCCATCGGGACGCCATCGTGGGGGCAGACGTTGGCATAGGCATGCAAACGCAGGCCCTGCCGCACGACGATGACCGTGTCCTGGCCGTGGCCTGCGGGGTCAAAGCCCCGCGATGCGCCGTCGGGCAGGTCGCTCCAGTGGCACAGCTTCATGGTGCCAGCTCAATGGTGCGCCTGCGCTGGCGGCGGGCCCGAGGGCGCCCACTTCTCGCGGTGCTGAAACAGGAACAGCTGCGAGGCATCGGCGCTCATCGGCACCTCCCGCGGCGCCCAGGTGTTGTCGTGCTGGTCCATGTCTGCGTCGTATTCGACATGGCAGCCCAGGGGCGAGTTGAAGTACCAGAACCAGTTGCTGCCGAACCGGTGGCGCCCGGGGCCCCAGAAGCTCTGGTAGCCCTTCTCCACAAAGCGGGTGCCGGCCAGCAACAACTCTGTGGGGCCGCCCATGTGGAAGGTGAAGTGCTCGCAGCCTTTCATGAACGGGGGCGTCTGGATCATGAACAGCGTGTGGTGGTCTTGCGTGCCCGCAGGGCGCAGGAAGGGGCCGACGCCCGTGAACCGGTCTGTGCAGACAAAACCCAGGCGGGCATAAAACGCCTCGGCCTTGGCCGCGTCCGGAACGAAGTACACGACATGCGACAGCGAGCGGGGTCGCGCCACCAGGTCTGGCGGCAGACCCAGCGCGTTGGGAGTCCGCTGCGGCGCGGCCCCGGGGGCGTTGACGGATTCGGCAGGCATCGACAGCGGCTTGCGCACGGTGACCTGGAACGCGAGGGCAAAGCCCAGGTCGTCCGTGGTGCGCAGCACGCCGCCCTGGCGCACCACCACGCGGTCGCGGGTCAGTTCGGCCTCGATGGTATCGAGCGTGGCCGCGTCGGCTACGCCGTAGACGGTTTCGCGCAGCAGGCTGGCTGTGCCCAGCGAAGGCGGCAACGCCGGGTCGTCATGAGCGCGTATTTCCACGGCTGTCCCGTCCAGCGCCTCGAAGCGCCCGCCCTGTGCCGTCACCCCGACCGGGGTCAGCCCGTAGTCCGTCAGGTACTGCGCGCAGGCGGCGATGTCGTCCACGCCAAAAACCAGCGCGTCTGGTCCAATGATGTTCATCTCTTGATCCTTTGTGGTGTCAGTGGTGCGGTGGGGCTTCAAGCCCTGCAGGCGGTGTGTCCGCCCAGGACTTCTGCCACCCAATCCGCGATGTAGTGGCCCGCATTGATGCTGTTGTCAAAGCTCGCGTGCTGCGAGCCGCCTTCGCGGTCGGTGAACACCTTGAGTTCTCGCCGGGGGCTGTTGACCAGCTGCTCGTAGGTGCGGTGCGCCCACTTCAGCGGGATTTGCGAATCACGCTCGCCGTGCGTGACCAGGAAAGGCACGCGGATCTTCTCGACCACACCGTCCAGGTGCACGTTCTGCGCGATCCGCATGAAGTCGTCGATGTCCTTGGCACCCCATACCCAGCACACGTGGGCCCAGTAGTGCGGCACCGGGAAGTCGCCTTCTTTCTGCAAGCGGCGTTCTTGCACGTCCCGCCAGTCGTGGTTCGCGCCCCAGGCCACGCCGCAGGCGAAGCGCGGCTCCATCGCCACACTGCGCGGGCAGTAGTAGCCCCCCAGGGACACACCTTCGCAGCCGATGCGCTTCGGGTCCACGGCGGGGTGTTGCTCCAGCCAGTCCACCACGCGGCTGGCCCAGTGCTCGGTGTCGTACCGCGCGGTCAGTCCGTGAAGGCGCAGGGCTTCGCCGGTCCCTGGCTGATCCACCACCAGGGAGGACACGCCACGGTGGGCCAGCCACGCAGGCAGTCCGACTAGGTGCTTCATTTCCTTGGTCGAGTCCAGGCCGTTGAGCTGCACCAGAATCGGCGCCCGCTGGCCCGGCCGGAGCCCCTTGGCCGGGTAGTAGAGGGCAGAGAGGTGGGCTCCCTCGTACGGAATTTCGACGCGCTCCACCGGATCGCCCATCAGGGCCGAGCCTTTGAGGAACAGCTCCAGTTCGCGGCGGTAGATGGCCAGGCGGCCTGGTGCGTTGTGAGCCTGCAGCCGCTCAGCGGTGATCAGATAGCTCGCAGCGCGCCGGTACTTCTCACCGGCCGAAAGCATGCGCCCCCGGGCTTCGTCTTCTTCGGCCAGCCCGCAGAGCTTGTCGGCCATGCGCACCCAGGTCTCGCGAAAGGCCTGCGTGCCAGCCGCATCCGGGGCCTTGGCGGCCTCTTGCAGGGGGGCGCACATCTCCTCGATCTCGCCGATGCGCGCGCCCATTTCAATGGCGAGATCGACGGACAGGTTCCAGACGTAGTTGGTGGGGAAATACTTGAACATCTATTTCAAACTCAGGGTTGGGAACTGCGGGGGCGCGGCGTGATGCCGATGCTGGCGAAGAAGCGGGCCGTGGCGGGGTCTGCGAAGTCCGGCACAAAGCGGAAGGCCCGGATCTGGCCGCCCTCGATGCGCAGCACATCGCTGCCGACGATGCGCTCCACGCCCGCCTTCTCGTACAGCGGGCTGCGCACCTCCAGCCGGGCGCTCAACTCACTGGCGCGCACCTCCACCGAAAGCACAGTGAGCCGTGCGCGCGGCTGCACCACGGTCTGGTCGATGTAGAGCGCCAGGCAAGTCGGGTTGTCCATCGGCGCAGTGCAAGCCGGGTAGTCCGATCGCTCGACATCCGGGGCGATCAGCGCACGCACCGTACCCATGTCTGCCGCGTGCACGGCCTGCACATAGCGGTCGAAAACCGCCTGCGGCTCAGCGGGCGCGGCGGCACGGGCCAGCGCGCAGGCAGCAAGCAGGGGTAACGCCATCAGAGATTTGTGGGTCATGGTGTGCAATGCGAATGTGCGAGGTCAGTGCTTGATCCACAGCGGAATGGCGATCCCGATGCCCAGCACGTTGTTCTTGGTGGTATTGGCGGCGTAGATGCCCCGCTGGTAGCTCAGGCTCACGCTGAAGGGGCCGGCGTTGTAGTTGAGCGAGGGCCCCAGCGCAAAGCTGCGTGCGCGGTTGTCCTGGATGGTGGCGCCGCCTTGCTTGTCGTCCGTGAACTGGTGAAGGTACGAACCCACCATGCCCATCTTCCAGGGGCCGACGTTCCAGCCAGCGGTGAATTCGCTCACATAGCCGCTGCCCGAGCGGTAATGGGTGGTGCTGTTTTCACGGTTCACCATCAGGCGGTTGATGAGGCCAATATCCAGGCCGCTCGGATCGGTGTGGCGAATCCCGAGCACCGGCTGGACCGAGGTGTAGCCGGTGGACACGCTGGGCCGGTGCGGGTCGTAGGAGCCATTGGGCAGAGCGATGTCCAGCCCCGCCACGGCATAGGTCTTGTCTGTCAGGCTCCAGCGCAGCACGGCGGGCGAGACGGTGATGTTGGCCACCCCGCTGTGCCGCTCGCTGTGGCCGGCGACGTCGGTGCGCAAGGAGACGGCAGGAATCACCAGCTGCGAATACAGCCGTGCGCCCAGCACCGTCATGTCGTAGGACGCCAGCAGCCGCGTGGTGGCCGAGGTTGCGCTCAGCTTGAACGGGATGGGTCGCTTGTCGCCGTGGTTGTCATACAGACCGCTGGAGGTGGTGTGGTGCACCTGCTCCAGCACAAACAACCCGGGAATGGGCGGCAGGCCGGCCACGTATTCGCCGGTCGATCCGACCGGGAAGGGCGACACGCCCCCTTCGAAAGCCTGGGCCAAGGGTGCGCCCAGCAGGCTCAGCAACATGCAGCCCGCCGCCTGCCCGGCGCGGGAAAGTACCGTCTTCATCGTTGTCTCCTTTTTCTACGCATCCAGCCAGGCTGGGCGTTTTTTCGCTTTGCTCGACAGGGCCTCTGTCACACGGGTGGGGCCCTCATCGGGTCTGCCAGGTGGCAGGACGGGAGCGAGATTAAGATCGGCCTTAACTTAGATCAAATGGATTGATTCCATTCGCAGTATTGATCTCATGAATAGATCAAGGACTTTGCGGCCCCCTGTTGCACCTGGCTGGGTGCACGGAAGAAACCACATGCCCTCATCGATGCACGCCGCCCATGCGCTTTAACAAACTGGACCTGAACCTGCTCGTGGCACTGGACGCCCTGCTCACCGAACGCAGCATCAGCCGCGCCGGGGAGCGCCTGCACCTGAGCCAGCCCGCCACCAGCAACGCGCTGGCGCGCCTGCGCACCTATTTCGACGATGAGCTGCTGGTGCAGCAAGGCCGCACCATGGTGCTGACGCCGCGTGCCGAGGGGCTGCTGGACCCCGTGCGCGAGGTCCTGATGCGCATCGACAGCACCATCGCAGAAAAGCCCCGGTTCGACCCCGCCACCTCCACCCGCAGCTTCACCCTGCTGGTGTCCGATTTCACGACCACGGTGCTCATGCAACCGCTGATCGAGCAGCTGTTTCAGGAAGCGCCCGGGGTGCAACTGCACCTGCGTGCGCAGAACAACCGGCCTGTCGAGCAGTTGGAGGAATACGGGGCCGACGTCCTCATCATTCCCGAGCAATACGCCTCGCCCAGGCACCCGAGCGTCACGCTGTTCGAGGAAACCTACCTGTGCATCACCTGGGAGGGAAACCCCCACATCTCCGAAGCGCTGAGCTTTGACGACTACCTGGCCGCCGGCCATGTGGTGGCCGACTATTCGGGCGCGCGGCACATCCCGGCGTTCGACGGCTGGTTTCTCGAACGCTTTGGCGTGAAGCGCCGCATCGAGATCTCGGCGCCCACCATGGCCGCCCTGCCCAGCCTGGTGATTGGCACCCACCGTGTGGCCACGGTGCACAAACGCATCGCCCTGCGTGCCGTTCAGCTTGGCCTGCCCGTGCGCATCTGGGAGCCGCCCCTGGAGATTCCGCCCATGCGCCAGAAACTGCAGTGGCACCGGCACCGCGACAAGGACCCTGGGCTGGAGTGGCTGCGCGAGCGGGCCATGGCCGTGGCCGCGCGCATCTAGCCCACCCATGCCGCTGCGCTGCAGTGCGGTGCGATGGGGTGCGCAAAATGTCCCGTTTTGATCGGAAACCCGGCCGAACACCGCCGCTATGGCCGAGGTGCGCAAGCCACAATCGGAACCCTTCCACGGCCACTTCCGCAACACCATGACCTCTTCCCTGCGCCCCCGCGACCTCGCCCTGGCCCTGCTCGTCATCATCGTCTGGGGCCTCAATTTCGCCGTCATCAAGGTGGGCGTGGCCGGTGTGCCGCCCCTGCTGCTGGGCGCGCTGCGCTACCTGCTCGCAGCCTTCCCCGCACTGCTATTCGTCAAGCCGCCCAAGGTGCCGCTACGGCTGTACCTGCTGTACGGCATGACCATGGCCGTGGGCCAGTTTGCGCTGCTGTTCACCGCCATCCACATCGGCATGCCCTCGGGCCTGGCGTCGCTGGTGCTGCAGTCACAGTCGTTCTTCACCCTGCTGCTGGCGGCTTGGTGGCTGCGCGAAAAATGGCATGGCAACCAGGTGGCGGGCCTGGCGCTGGCAGGCTGCGGGCTGGTGCTAATCGGCAGCGCGCATGGCGCCTCCATGCCCCTGGCAGGCTTTGCGCTGACCGTGGCGGCGGCGGCGATGTGGGGCTGCGGCAATATCGTCACGCGTGCCGTGGGGCGGTATGGGCCGATGAACCAGTTTGCCTTCATCGTCTGGTCCAGCGTGGTGGCGCCGCTGCCGTTTGTGGCGCTGTCGCTGTGGCTGGATGGGCCCGCCACGGTGTGGGCGGCCGTGCAGCACCTGTCCTTTCAATCGATGGCCGCCGTGGCCTATATCGCGTGGATTTCGACGCTGCTGGGCTTCGGGCTGTGGACCTACCTCATGTCGCGCTACCCCGTGAACCGCGTGGCGCCCTTCACGCTGCTGGTGCCCGTGGTGGGCCTGACCACGGGCTGGGTGGCGTTTGGCGAGCAGTTGCTGCCCGTGCACTTTGCAGGCGCCGGGCTCTTGATGGCGGGCTTGGTGGTCAACGTGTTTGGCGGCCCGGCCTGGGCGGCCATGATGGGACGGCTGCGCGGCGCCCAGTAAGCGGTCGGTCGGACGCAGGCCGCTACATCGCCAGCGGCAACTCGGTGGTCGAGAGCACGTTGCGCAGCACCATGAACGAGCGGACCTGCCGCACCCCCGGCAGGTAGAGCAGCTGCTCGGCATGCAGGCGGTTGAAACTGTCGTTGTCGCGCGTGCGCACCAGCATGAAGTAGTCGAACTCGCCGGTGACCACATGGCATTCCATGCAGCCGGATACCTTGGCCGCCGCCTTTTCAAACTCGGCAAATGAATCGGGCGTGGAGCGGTCCAGCACCACCCCAATCATCACCAGCATTCCCGCACCCACCGCCTGAGGGTTGAGCAGCGCCACCACCTTATCGATGAGTCCCAGGCGCCTGAGGCGCTCCACCCGGCGCAGGCAGGCGGGCGGGCTCAGATGCACCTTCTCGGCCAGTGCCACGTTGGAGAGCGACGCATCACGCTGCAGCTGCCGCAGGATGGCTTTGTCGGTGCGGTCCAGCTCGGCCGAGACATCGGCCTGCGGCGCATTCTTGGGACGAACTTTTGTTGCGCACATAGGTCTTCCAGAGAAATATTTTTCCCTCACATTCTGATCCATCAACCTGAAACACTGAAATTTTGGAAAATTTTGCAACCACTTGACGCGCGTGTTTTTCTACGATGAAGGCACTGCAAGCCCCCCCCGCTTGCGCCTCCTCTTCATCGACCGGAACACCGCCATGAACCTGCAGAAATTTGCCCGCCACCCGCTCACCTTCGGCCCCTCTCCCATCACGGCGCTGCCGCGCCTGTCGGCCCACCTCGGCGGCAAGGTGCACCTGTACGCCAAGCGCGAGGACTGCAACTCGGGCCTCGCCTTCGGCGGCAATAAGACGCGCAAGCTCGAATACCTGATCCCCGAGGCCATCGCAGGCGGCTACGACACGCTGGTCTCCATCGGCGGCATCCAGTCCAACCAGACGCGCCAGGTGGCCGCCGTGGCTGCACACCTGGGCATGAAGTGCGTGCTGGTGCAAGAGAACTGGGTCAACTACTCCGACGCGGTGTACGACCGCGTGGGCAACATCGAGATGAGCCGCATCATGGGCGCCGACGTGCGCCTTGACGCAGCGGGCTTTGACATCGGCATCCGCCCCAGCTGGGAGCAGGCCATGGAGGACGTGAAGAAGGCCGGTGGCAAGCCCTTCCCCATCCCCGCAGGCTGCTCCGAGCACCCGTACGGTGGCCTGGGCTTCGTGGGCTTTGCCGAAGAAGTGCGCCAGCAAGAAAAAGAGCTGGGCTTCCAGTTCGACTACATCGTCGTGTGCTCGGTCACGGGCAGTACGCAGGCGGGCATGGTGGTGGGCTTTGCCGCCGATGGCCGTGCGCGCAAGGTGATCGGTATCGACGCCTCCGCCAAGCCCGAAAAAACCCATGCCCAGGTGCTGCGCATCGCGCAGAACACCGCCAAGCTGGTGGAGCTGGGCCAGGAGATCACGGCCGAGGACGTGATCCTGGACACCCGCTACGGCGGCCCCGAGTACGGCCTGCCCAACGAAGGCACGCTCGAAGCCATCCGCCTGTGCGCCCGCCAGGAGGGCATGCTGACCGACCCGGTGTACGAAGGCAAGTCCATGCACGGAATGATCGATATGGTGCGCAAGGGCGAATTCCCCGAAGGCTCCCGCGTGCTGTACGCGCACCTGGGAGGGGTGCCGGCGTTGAACGCCTACAGCTTTCTTTTTCGCAACGGCTGATGCGTCCACAGAGCAGCAACGGCTGGCGCAGCTGGCCGGGCTGTCGTTGATCTGAGCACCTGTTCAAAGGGCCCTTGACCGCCAGGCAAGGGCCCCGCCCGTACCCCCGATCCAAGGAGTCCCCATGAAGTGCTTGCAGCTTGTCAGTCGGCGTAGCGTGATCCTCGTGGCGGCAGCCGCGGCGGGGCTGGGACTCGGCACGTGGCGGCTCGCCCATGCCGACGGCTATCCCGCCAAGCCGGTGCAGTTGGTCGTGCCCTTTCCGCCGGGGGGCGCCGTGGACATCGTGGGCCGCACCATCAGCAAGAAGCTGGGCGACCGCCTGGGCCAGCCCATCGTGGTTGAGAACAAGGCGGGCGCGGGCACCGTGGTCGGTGCGGCGTATGTGGCCAATGCGCCTGCCGATGGCTACACGCTGCTGATCAGTTCTGGCTCCACCTTCACCGTAAACCCCGCGCTGAACGCCAAGCTGCCCTACGACCCCGTCAAAAGCTACGAGCCCGTCGGCCTCGTCGCCCGTGTGCCCCTGATTCTGCTGGCCCACCGCGATGTGCCGGTCAACAACCTCCGGCAGCTGATCGCTGCCGTTCAGCGCACGCCCGACAAATTCTCCTACGGCTCGTTTGGCAACGGCACCACGGGGCATTTCGCAGCCGAGCTGACCTGGTCGGCCGCGGGCATCAAGCTGATGCACGTGCCTTACCGGGGCAGTGCCCCCGCCATGGCCGACCTGATGGGCGGGCAGATTCCCTTCACCATTGACACTGTAGCGGCAGCACTGCCACAGCTCAAGGCGGGCAAGATCAAGGCCATTGCCGTCACGGGCGCCACGCGGGCCACGCAGCTGCCCGACGTGCCCACGGTGGCAGAAAGTGGCTTCCCGGGGTTCTCGGCCGATTCCTGGCTGGCCGTGGTCGCGCCGCGCGGCCTGCCCGCCGAGGCCAAGGCCAAATTGCACAAGGCCCTGGCCGAGACCCTGGCGGACGCCGAAATCCGCAGCAAGCTCATCGCCGCAGGGCTGGAGCCGTCTTACGCCACGGGCGATGCCGTGCTGGCGCAGATCGAAGACGAGTTGCCACGCATGCGCGCCATTGCCCAGCGCGCGCAAATTCGGGCGGACTGAACCCGCCCAGCCACGGGCGGCTTGCACTCTTGGCCGTCAGGCCGCCAGCAGCTTCTGCACCCGCTCGCGCAGCAGTGTGGGCTGCACCTCGGTCGATGCCACGGCAGAGCCCACATTCAGCCCCACCCGGCTGTAGAACCCCCGGCGGAACGGCCGCACCATGGCGCCACCCTTTTCAATGCGGCTGAAGTACGAGCCCCACAGGTTGGTCAGCGCCATGGGGATCACCGGAGCCTGCACGCCCTCTGCACGCGCACGCTCGATGATCTTCATGATGCCGCCCTTGAACTCCTGCAATTGCCCGTCCTTGGTGATGCCCCCCTCAGGGAAGATGGCCAGCAGATCGCCTTCGCGCAACACCTGGGCCGCTCGGTCAAAGGCCGCTTCGTAAGTCTTCGGGTCTTCCTTGTACGGCGCAATCGGGATCGCCTTGGCCAGGCGGAACAGCCAGCCCAGCACGGGCACGCGGAAGATGCGGTGGTCCATGACAAAGTAGATGGGGCGCGGGCTGGCCGCCATGAGCAGCACCGCATCCACAAAGCTCACGTGGTTGCACGCCAGGATGGCCGCACCGGTGGACGGCAGGTTCTCGTCGCCTTGCACCTTGAAGCGGTACACGAACCGCGAAGACACCCAGGCGACGAAGCGCAGCAGGTACTCGGGCACCAGCATGAAGATATAGAACGCCACCACGGCGTTGGCCAGGCCGGTGAAAAGGAAAATCTGCGGCACCGTGAAACCCGCGCCCAGCAAGGCGCCGGCGATGAGCGAGCTGCCGATCATGAACAGTGCATTCAGGATGTTGTTGGCCGCGATGATGCGCGCACGGTGCGTGGGCTGGCTGCGCATCTGGATCAGCGCGTACATGGGCACGCTGTACAGGCCCGCAAACAGGCTGAGCAGCGCCAGGTCCAGCATCACGCGCCAGTGCGCGCCCTGGGCCATGAAGGCGGCCAGGCCCATGATCTCGGACGCCGGCAGGCTGCGCGACGCGAAGTACAGGTCGATGGAGAACACGCTCATGCCGATGGCGCCCAGTGGCACTAGGCCGATCTCGACATGACGGCGCGAGAGCACCTCGCACAGCAGCGAGCCGATACCGATGCCGATGGAGAACACCACCAGCAGCAGCGAAGCCACCTGCTCGTTGCCATGCAGCACGTTCTTGGCCAGGCTGGGGAACTGGCTCAGGAACACCGCGCCAAAGAACCACATCCAGCTGATGCCCAGCAGCGAGCGGAACACCACGATGTTCTCGTGCGCCAGTTGGAGGTTGCGCCAGGTTTCGGTGAAGGGATTCCAGTTGATGGTGAGGCCCGGGTCGGTGGCAGGCACCGAGGGAATGAACTGCGCCACCGCGCGTCCCGCCAGGGCCGCCACCACACAGGCCACGGCCACGGTGGTGTGGCCGATGCCGGGCAATGCCACCAGCAAACCACCAGCCACATTGCCCAGCAAGATGGCCACAAACGTGCCCATCTCGACCATGCCGTTGCCACCCGTCAGCTCCCGCTCGTTGAGCACCTGGGGCATGTACGCAAACTTGACGGGGCCGAACAGCGTGGAGTGCACGCCCATCAAGAAGGTGCATAGCAGCAGGATGGGGATGTTGCCCCCGATGAAACCCACGGCCGCCACCAGCATGATGGCAATCTCCAGGTTCTTCACGAAGCGGATCATCTTCGTCTTGTCGTACTTGTCGGTCAGCTGGCCCGATGTGGCCGAGAACAGCAAGAACGGCAGGATGAACAGCGCGCCGATCACCAGCCCCGCCATGGCCGGCGGCAGCCAGTCCACACTGAGCTGGTAGGTCACCATCACCGTGAAGGCGAACTTGAAAAGGTTGTCGTTGGCCGCCCCAGAGAACTGGGTCCAGAAGAATGGCGCAAACCGCCGCTGGCGCAGCAAGGCAAACTGGTTCGGGTCCTCGTGCGTGGGCGCGGGGGCCACGCTGGTGGAGGCGGTGTCGGGGCTCATGCGTTTCTCCTCGTTTCCGATGGGTTGGCTTGTTGGAATTTTCCGGACCTGCGCTTCATGCGCCGGATCTGCGGGCGACACCCACGGCGTGGGCGCCATTCTGCCCGGACGGCATGACCAGCGGCATCACCGCCGCGTCACTGTGGCGCAAAGCCACCAGCGCCCCCAGTGCCGTCAGCACCGGC
The DNA here is from genome assembly GCF_052045435.1 of Acidovorax sp. 22279. Lineage (NCBI taxonomy): Bacteria > Pseudomonadati > Pseudomonadota > Betaproteobacteria > Burkholderiales > Comamonadaceae > Acidovorax > Acidovorax sp. 22279. Next base: position 139,474 of record NZ_JBQEOV010000005.1, on the reverse strand, counting down.
CAGGCCGCGCCCGCCGCCAGCACATGCTTGAGGCTGTGGCCTGACACCCATCCGCCCGTGGCCTCGAACACCGAGTGGTCTGCCGCCTCCAGCAGCTTGGCCAGGGCGTACAGCACCACCACCACGCCCAGGTGCAGCGCCAGGCCATCGACCCGGCGTGGAAGGCATGCCAGCCCCAGCACCACCAGCAGACCGCCCAGTTGCACCACGGCCCAGGGCAACAAGTTGCCGGTGTGCACCCAGACCCACACGGCCATCGGCCCGGCCAGCAGCACGGTGCCAGCGGCGGCCACGCCCGCCCGCGCGCTCACCCGACTGGCAGCCGCCAGACCCAGCAGCCCCGCAAAGGGCAGGACCATGCCCAAACGGTCCCACAGCAGGCCTGCGTCCTGCGGCTGCCAGTGGTACAGAGCAGAGCCTGCGGCGGTGCACAGCAGCCCGCCAAAGAACAGAGCCGCCAGCGCACGGGAAGCGGCGTCCAGCGCGCCCGACGGCACACGGCGCAGCAACCACCAACCCCATGCACCCGCCAAGGCAAAGGCCAGGTTGCTCAACACATCCAGAGCGCAGGGAATGCCCCACAGCGTGCGCTGGTCGGCAAAGCCATGCTGGTGCTGACTGGCGGGCAGCCCCGGGCCAAACAGCGCCAGCGCGAGCAGCGTGGCCACGCCCAGCAGCAGGCCGGTTTCGGCACAGGACAGGCGCGGCAGCGTTGGCAGGCCGCGCAAACGAAGAGGAATCACAGAAGCAATACGCATCACACACACCGTAGAAAGTGAACGATGCCGCGCAGTGTGGGCAGCGGCCGCATCGGCCGCCTCAAAAAGTCGCGCAAGGGGCTACCCACGCACCTTCGGGTATTGATAATCGATACCCAGGAGCCCCCACACCATGAGCACCACCGCCGACCTCGTCACCGCCCTGAAAAAGGAACTCAAGACCGCGCAGATGACCTACGCCGATCTGGCGCAGGCGCTGGGCATGGCCGAGTCCAGCGTCAAGCGCATGCTGGCCAAGGGCGACATGCCGCTGTCGCGCATCGACGCCATCTGCCGCGCGCTGGCGCTGGACTTTGCCGACCTGGCGCGGCGCGTGGCCGACGAGCAGCCCTTGCTGAAAGAGCTGACCCACGAGCAGGAAAAAGCCGTGGTGGCGGACAAGAAGCTGCTGCTGATGGCAATTTGTGTACTGAGCCAGTGGACGCTGGAGCAGGTGACGGGCTACTACCGCCTGACCGAGGCCGAAGGCATCAAGTACCTGGCACAGCTGGACCGCATCGGCATCATCGAGCTGCGGCCGCTCAACCGCTACCGCCTCAAGCTGGCCAAGACCTTCCGCTGGCGCCCACATGGCCCGGTGATGAACTACTTCCGCGACCACGCGTTGCTGGACTACTTTGCAGGCGGCTTTGACGGACTGGGCGAAGGCGTGCTGCTGGTGCACGGCAACATCAGCCGCAGTCTGGCGCCCGCCTTCATGGAGCGCATGCAGCGCGTGGCGCAGGACTTTGCCCAGCAGCATCTGGCCGACCAGAAGCTGCCCGACCGCGAGCGCGAGGGCTACACCCTGCTGCTGGCGATGCGCAGCTGGGAATTCGAGGCGTTTGCCAGCATGCGGCGGTAAGCCTCCCGCCGATTTCGCGGACCCTGCAAGCGGCAGCCGTCGCTGCCCGCCAACTTCTGCCCTTGGTTGAGCGCAGCGGCCGCCTCACAGGTGCGGGGACTGGCCGCAGTGCCATGAACCAGCCTCCAATCACTATCTTTTTGATAGCTATCAGCACATAAAATACATGCGCTTGGGGCTAAAAATGCTCAAAAAACCTCCTTGCGCCCGGCAAGAGGTGGCTTGACGCCACAAACAGAAATAACTATTCTTTAAATTGAAAATTCAATCAATTTAAGAATAGTCGAATGAAAACCACCCGCCAGCAGCAAGACGCCACGCGCCGCCAGATCGTAGCCAGCGCGGTGGACCTCATGACCCGCCAGGGCTTTGACGGCACGACGATGAAAGACATCGCGCGGGCCGCCGGTATCGGCGACGCCACGATCTACAAGTACTTTCCGACCAAGGACCGCATCGTGCTCGGTTACCTGGACGACGTGGCCCACCAGGCGCTGGCCGACACGCTGCAGACGCCGGGCTTTGCGGGCTACGGCCTGCAAGAAAAGCTGCAGCGCCTGACCGATGCCGTGCTGGAGCGCCTGCTGGCCGACCGCGAGTTCGTGGCCCAGGTGCGCGGCCTGGCGCGGCGCTCGCCGCTGTCGATGCTGGCCGAGCCGCTGGCAGCGCGCCAAAGCCTGCGCGATGCGGTGGCGGGCTTTCTGGAAGCCGCCGAGGCCAGCGGCGAGATCGAGCCCTGCGACTTCAAGGGCCTGGCGGGCAGCCTCTACACCGACTACCTGGCGGGTGTGGTGAGCTACTGGCTGGCGGACACCTCCGACGAATTTGCCGACACCACGCAGCTGGTGGACCTATCGCTGGGCGTGCTGGTGCAGGCGCTGCGCGGCGGGCTGGTCAACCGCGTGCTGCAACTGGGCGGCTTTGTGCTGCGCAGCCAGATGGCCCGCATGGTGCAACACGGCAGCGGCCTGATGGGCATGCTGCACATGGCCCAACAGGCCATGGCCAGCGCCCCCACAGCCCGGGCACCCGCTCCCATGGCAGCCGCCGCCACAAGCCCGGCCACCACGCCTTCGCAGCCCCCTCGCACGCAGCGCAAGCCCCGCGCTGCTACGCCCCCCACCGAGGCACCGGCCGCCCAGCCCAAAGCCACGCCCCGCAAGAAAAAGAGCGCTCCATGAATGCGACCCCTGCCCTCGCCGCGCCCATCACCGCGCGCGCCACACAAGTGCCGCCCGGCACCGCCATCCACGCCACACTGCCGGGGGCAGATTTTTTTGACGCCTACGAGGTGGCCGACCGGCACCCCACACGCTCCGCCCTGCAGTCGTGGCTGGACGTGGCGGCCCGCACCCCGGCATGGACCCGCGCCCTCATGTTCGTGCGCAACAAGGCCGTGCGCCTGGTGGGCCTGAAGGACCTGGGCCAGCTGCACGATGACCATCCACCCGCCAGTGGCCGGCCTCTGCGCGACGCGCGCAGTTACCGCGTGGGCGACCGCGTCGGCATCTTCCGCATCCGGCATCTGAGCGACACCGAGGTGGTGATGGGCCAGGACGACAAACACCTGGACGTGCAGGTGTCCATCTGCAAACAGCCCGCCGCCCCTGGCGCCACGCCCCGCGTGGTGCTGAGCACGGTGGTGCACATCCACAACACACTCGGCCATGCCTACATGGCGGTGATCACGCCCATCCACCGTGTCATAGCGCGCGGCACGGCGCAGCGCCTGGCAGACCATGGCCAAAACTGAGGCGGAAGCACCCCGCACCGGCAAGCTGGCCCGCAGTGCCATCACGGGGCTCGCGGCAGCGCGCATCGGCATGGCCGAGCTCTCGCACCGCACGCGCAAGCGCTCGGCCCAGGCGCAGACCGAGCACGAGGCAGCACTGGGCCGCATCCTGTTTGGCGCGCTGGGGCAGCTGCGCGGCTCGGCGCTCAAGGTGTCACAGCTGCTCAGCATGCACCCGGGCCTGCTGCCCGACGGCGTGCGCAGCGAACTGGCTCGCGCCCACCACCAGGCCCTGCCGCTCAACCGAGCCCTGGTGGGCCGCGTGTTCCGCCAGGCCTTCGGGCAGGAGCCAGAGGCGCTGTTCGACCACTTTGAACCCACTGCGTTTGCCGCCGCCAGCCTGGGCCAGGTGCACCGCGCACAGCTGGCAGGCCACGGCACGGTGGCTGTCAAGGTGCAGTACCCCGGTATTGCCGCGACCATTGCGAGCGACATGCAACTGATGCGCGCCGCGCTGCGCGCGCTGGCCCACACCGACATGCCTTTGCCTGCGGATGCCGTACTGGACAGCGTGATGACCGAGATCGAGGCCACGCTGCTGCGCGAGGTGGACTACCTGCAGGAGGCCGAACAAATGCAGTGGTTCGCCCAGCATGCGGCCCGGCCGGGAGTGGTGATGGCGCAGCCCCTGCTCTCGCACACGCGGGCCCAGGTGCTCACGCAGCAATTTCTGCCCGGCCAGCCGCTGCAGGCCTGGCTGGCCACACAGCCATCGCAGGCGCTGCGTGACCAGGCTGGACAGCACCTGTGGGAGTGGTTCATGCACTGCATTTTTGTGCTGGGGCGGGTGCATGCCGACCCGCATCCGGGCAACTTTCTGTTCGCGCCCGATGGCACGGTGGGCGTGCTCGACTTTGGCTGCACGCGTGCCCTGCCCAGCGCATTCCGAGCGCAGGTGGTGCAGGCGTGGTCAGCCCTGCTGCGCGCTCCCGCCGACCCCGCGCGCACCGCGCAGGTGCTGCAGGCCTACCAGGCGCTGGGGCTCTTGCGCAAGGACCTGACCGTGCAGGCCTACACCAGCGAACTCGCCCCCGCACTGGCCGAGATGCAGGCCTGGCAGATGGAGCCCTTTACCCAGCCGGTGTTTGACTTTGGCACCAAGACACCGCCGCCCATCACCCCCGGCCAGCACCAGCGCGTGCTGGGCCAGCACCTGGCCCAGGTCCCTGGCGAGATGCCCGCATTCGAGCGCATGTGGATGGGGCTGATGCACCTGCTGACGCAGCTGGGTGCCCGCGTGCACACCCAGGCCCACGAGGCGCTGGCCATTCACCCATGACCAACACGGCGCTGACCCTGGCGGCAGCCGGGCTGGCCCTGGTGGGTGTGGCCCATTCGGTGCTGGGGGAGCTTCTGCTGTTTCGCAGCCTGCGCACGCAGGGGCACCCAACGGCGGGGCGCGTGGAGCCCGGCACTGCGCGGCAGGTGCTGCACACCCCGCACCTGCGCATCCTGTGGGGCACCTGGCATGTGGCCTCGGTGCTGTGCTGGGCGTTGAGCGTCCTGCTCTGGCGCCTGGGCACAGCGCCTTGGGACGCTGCCCTGGGCGCCTGGGCCGCCGATGTGGTGGGCCTTGCCACCCTGGCCAGTGGCGTGCTGGTGTTCTTTGCCACGCATGGCAGACACCCGGCATGGTGTGCGTTGCTGGTGATTGCGGCTCTGGTGTGGTGGCGCTGAAGCAAGCCATCGCGGGCGGGTGAATGGAGGAGGCCGACGCCGGATGCCTGGACAGTCGTGACAAACATCACGCTGCAACCGTTTGCCTCCGAAGTCGGCAACACAACTTCACAAAGCTTCGCAATGGGACTACACCGGCTTGACGCAGTGTGCGCACCATGAAGTCTCCGGTTCCGCAAGGAATCACATCTGAGGAGAACCTTATGGCCCGCAAAGCACTTGCCGCTGTGTCCATCGCCCTGCTGTCGCTGGGCGCCGCGAGCGCGGCGCAGGCGCAGACCAGCGCCACCGTTGTCATCCAGGCTGGTACACCCGTCTACCGGCAACCCGCCCCGGTACTTGTGCAGTACCAGGCACCTCCCCCACCCCGCTACGAGGTGGCACCCCACCCGCGCCGCGGCATGGTGTGGGTGCCCGGCCACTGGGAGTGGCGCGGCCACCGCCATGTGTGGATGCAGGGCTACTGGGTGAAGGCCCGCCCCGGCTACCACTACCGCGAGCCCCGCTGGGTCGAACACGGCGGCCGGTGGAACATGCAGCCCGGGGGCTGGGACCGTGATGGCGATGGTGTGCCCAACCGCCATGACCGGGACCGTGATGGTGATGGCGTGCCCAACCGCTACGACCATCGCCCGGACAACCCATACCGCCGTTAAGCCGAGGGGCAGCCGCCTGCGGTAGCGCGCAGGCCAGCCCCAGAGCGCCCCCCTGCGCCTACGCCAGGGGCGGCATCGCGCCTACAGCGCGGCGCCGGGTACCCGTGCACCATCGACACACCCGGTTCCGCATCGAACCAACCACAGGAGACACTCATGGCCCGCCACCCGCTCACCGCAGCATCCCTCGCGCTTATGGCGTTTTTGGCCTTCGCTCCTGCGCAGGCCGCCACCCAGGGCACCGTCATCATTCAGTCCGGCCAACCCGAGCGCGGCTACCAGACTGCGCCCACCTACCAGGTGATTCCTGCGCCGCCACCTCCGCGCAATGAAGCGATGCCCCGCCCTCGCCGAGGCCAGGTATGGGAAGAAGGCCACTGGGAATGGCGCGGCAACCGCCACCACTGGGTGCGCGGCCACTGGGTGCAGGCGCGCAACGGCTACCAATATCGCCAGCCCCAGTGGATCGAACGCGAAGGCCGGTGGGAGATGCAACGCGGTGGCTGGGACCGCGACGGTGACGGCATCTCCAACCGCAACGACCGGGACCGCGATGGCGACGGTGTGCCCAACCGCCGCGACAGCCAGCCGGACAATCCGCGCCGCAATTGAGGGAGCAACTCCCGCCGCGACCAGGGCGCTGAGCAGGCTCCGTCCCCGCGGTAGCGGCAGACACTGCTACCGCAGCAACAACACAGCCTGACCGAGCCCCGGAAAGTCCGCCACCACTTCGGTACCTGGCGCCACCAGAACGGTGCCAGTGCACGACCCCGTGGTGACCCACTGCCCCGCGNCCCAGGCTGCGCGCGCCTTCGTTGGCCAGCCACACCAGCAGCCGCAGCGGGTCGCCCGCCGGATTGCCCCAGGTGGCATGCTGCACGGCCACGGCCCCGTTCACCGACAAGGTCACCGCTTGCGCCAAGGGCTGCACGGCGGCCACATCGTTGGTGCCAGTCCCCACAATCAGCGCCCCGTGGCAGGCCTGGTCGGCCAGGCGGCTCCACTCGCCCTGTTGCGCCCAGGCAGCAAAGCGCGTGTCGCACACCTCAATGGCGGCGCGCACCGACACCACCGCCGCCAGCACCTCGGCGGCGCTGTAGGGGGTGGCGCGGGCGGGCAGGTCTGCCCCCAGTTCGTACACCAGCTCCGCCTCCACGCCCATCACGGCAAAACCCGTTGCGGACAGAGCAACCGCCTCACCCGCTGCGGCCGCCCACACCGAATCGCGCGTGAGAGCGGCCCGCGCGGGTTGCGCCTGGGGCGACGCGGCGCCGACCTTCCAGCCTGCGATGTCACCGCGCGCACGCACCACGGCGTCCTGCACCGCGTAGGCCTCGGCGGCATCGCGTGGGCGAAGCCCTGCGGGAAAGTCCAGCGGGCGGGGGGTGCGCCCCTCCCGGGCCTGGGTGATGACGGCGGCGCTTGCGACAGGGTCCAAAGCGGTGGGGTGCATGGCAAAACTCTCTGTGGGACAAGGGGTCGGCGGATTATCGGCACCTTCACCAGCGGCCCCGCGCCGCTGCATCAGCAACAATTGCGCCCCATTAGCAGCCGGAGTTGATCTTGCGCGCAGGCTTGGCCCCTAGAATCGGTCTCGCAGGAGAGCACGGCAGCCACAGGCCGCCGCTGCACCGAAGGCGCAAACTCCCATACACGCTCAGGTCCCGTACTGCACCATTCATCAAAGCCGTCTGGAGAGCCGCTTCGCGCAACGCGAAGCGCACCGAAGGAGCAAGCCGCAGCCCGGGTGGGTGGCGGTGAATCTCTCAGGTACCAAGGACAGGGGGAGCGGCAGCTAGGGCATTCGTGCGCCAGCTGTTCGCTATTGAATTCATAGCTGCCAGCGCATGTTGTTCTAGCGCCAGAGCCCAGAAAGGCTTTGAAAATCATGCGCGTGATCGTTTTGGGCGCCGGCTTACTCGGCGTGACTTCGGCTTATTTCCTTTCGCAACTCGGCCACGAGGTGACCGTCATCGACCGCCAGGGTGCGCCCGGTGCCGAGACCAGCTTTGCCAACGGCGGCCAGATCTCGGTGAGCCATGCCGAGCCCTGGGCCAACCCCAGCGCGCCGCTCAAGGTGCTGCAGTGGCTGGGCAAAGAGGATGCACCCCTGCTGTTCCGCCTGCGCGCCGACATGCGGCAGTGGCTGTGGGGCCTGTCCTTCCTGCGCAACTGCACGCCCGCGCGCACGCGCCACAACATCGAGCAGATCGTGCGCCTGGGCACCTACAGCCGCGACACGCTGCAGCAGCTGCGCGCGGCCACCGGCCTCCAGTACGACCAGCGCACGCAGGGCATCCTGCACTTCTATACCAACCAAAAAGAATTCGACGGCGCCCTGGCCCCTGCCGAGCAAATGCGCGCGCTGGGCTGCCAGCGGCAGGTCATCAGCGCCGACGAAGCCGTGCGCATCGAGCCCGCCCTGGCCCACATCCGCCCACAGCTGGCGGGCGCCACCTACACGGCCGAGGACGAATCCGGCGACGCCAACCAGTTCACACGCGAACTGGCCAAGCTGTGTGAAGCGGCGGGCGTGCAGTTCCGCATGGGCCACCACATCACCGCGCTGCGCGAGGCAGGCGGCCGCATCGACCATGTGGAAGTGACCAATGCCGAAGGCCGCTTCGAGCGCGTGCGCGGCGATGCGTTTGTGCTGGCCATGGGCTCGTTCAGCCCGCTGCTGGCGCAGCCGCTGGGCATCCAGCTGCCCATCTACCCGGCCAAGGGCTACTCGGTGACCATGCCGGTCAAGGACGCCAGCAAGGCACACCAGGTGAGCCTGACGGACGACGAGTTCAAGCTCGTGTTTTCGCGCTACACCAGCGAACGCGGCGGTGACCGCCTGCGCATTGCCGGCACGGCCGAGCTGAACGGCTACGACCGCCACCTGAACCAGGTGCGCTGTGAGGCCATCGTGCGGCGCGTGGAGCAACTCTTCCCTGGCGCGGGCGACGCGAGCCAGGCCCAGTTCTGGAGCGGTCTGCGCCCCGCCACGCCCAGCAACGTGCCGCTGATCGGCAAGACGAAGGTGGGCAACCTGTTCCTCAACACCGGCCACGGCACGCTGGGCTGGACGCATGCCTGCGGCTCGGGCAAGGCGTTGGCCGACATCGTGAGCGGCCGCGTGCCCGAGGTGGACTTTGCGTTCCAGGGGTTGCAGGGGCGCGCAGGAGGAGCGGCGCTGGTGCCGTCGCGCACGGCGGCCTGAAGCAGCGCGCGGTTGCAGCGAGGCAGCGCTGCAACCGCCACGAAAGCCCGCGCCTACTTGGCCGCGCCCGTGGCGTGCGCCACAAACTGCGCCACGGCCAGCATGTCCTTCTCGCTCATGCGCTCGGCATAGGACGGCATCACGCCGATGCCTGCCTTGAGCGCACGCAGTACACGGCCGGCGTCGGGTTTCAGCTCATCCAGTACCGGGCCCACCTGGCCCTCGGCACCGGCGGCCTGCAGTGTGTGGCACACGGCGCAGGCGGGCTGGATCTTGGTGAACAGCTCCTTGCCCCGCGCCAGTTCGGCAGGGTCGGCGGCCCAGGCCGACGCACAGGCGCCAGCCGACCACACAGCCACGGCGAGGCGGCGCGCTCGGTTCAATCCACCCATGTCAGGCCACGGTCACGGTGACGGCGTGGTCGCGCCAGCTGGCGTTGTTGTAGCCGCCCAGGTTTTCCTCGCGCTGCTCGGCCTGCACATTGCCTGCCGTGTCGGTGGCGCGGCTGGCCAGCACATGGGTGCCCGCCTCCAGGCGCACGGGCAGCGCAAACTGCCGCCAGGCAAAGGGGCCCAGGTCGGGGCCGATGAGCTTGGCCGCCAACCAGGTCTTGCCGCCATCGGCCGACACCTCCACGCCCTTGATGCCGCGCGTGCCGCCAAAGGCCACGCCATGCACCTGCACCTGTCCGGGCTTGAGTGCCCCCTTGTCGGGCAAGGGGCCGTTGATCCACGACTTTACGCCCATCTCCCACACCGAAGGCTGGTCGGGGCTGGCCTTGCTGCCGGGCGGCGACATGCGGTAGCCGTGCGACATGATGCGCGCCTGCGACTGTGCGCTGGTAAACGCAACGCGCTTGACGTACTTGATGTTGTTCACGCCCTGGTAGCCGGGCACCACCAGCCGCAGCGGGCCGCCATGCGCCAGCGACAGTGGCTCGCCGTTCATCTCCCAGGCCAGCAGGGCATCGTCCATCGCCTTCACGGGCACCGAGCGCTCCACCAGTACCGACAGCGGGTCCACACCTTCGGGCAGCTTCTCGCCCCCCGTGCCGGTCAGGTAGGCGGCACCATCGGCCAGCCCGCCCAGGGCGGCCACCACGTTGCGCAGCGGCACACCGCTCCAGACCACACAACCGGCAGCGCCCACCGACCAGGGGGTGCCGCTGGGCTTGCTGGGGAAAAAGCCCCGGCCATTGCCCGAGCACTGCAGCACGGTGGCCACGGTTTCCACGCCCAGCGTCTTGAGCTCAGCCAAGGTGAGGCTGCGCGGGCTCTTGACCCCTTCGACGGACACCGTCCACGCGTCGCGGTTGTCCAGGATGGCCGCGTCAGGCGCAGGCAGGTTGTTGCGCACGTACAGCTGGTTGGACGGCGTGATGACGCTGGTGCCGAACGCGGAGCGGCGCGTCTCCAGGGTGCTGCTGCTGTGCACGATCAACGCATCCGGCGACTTCCACCCCGCATAGGCGGGCAGCGGCTTGGCCGCAGAGGCTGCGGCCTGCTGGGCCCGCGCACTGCCCGTCCATCCGGCCAGGCCCAGCGCGCTCAGGGCGGCAGCACTTCCAGCCAGCATGTGGCGGCGCGGCAGGGTCATCGAATCTTTCATGGAAACGTCTCCAAATAGTGGGGTGGACAAAACCTTGTAGCCCCTCGCCATTGGGCGGTGACGGGGGATCGGGTCAGCCCGCATTCTGTAGGGCAGCTCCTCCTGCCGCACGCGCGGCGTCGTTAGCAGAAGTAACAAGAACAAAAGATCGGAAACATTCGTACGCAGGTGCGGGGGGCATGGGCATATTCGCGCTTTGTTTTGTGGAGAGGAGCAGCGCAATGAACACCACCAGAAAACCGAACCGAGGCCCGCTGGGACTGCTACTTGTCCTATGGCTGGGTTGCAGCGCAGCCCAGGCCCAGCTGACGGCCATCGTGGCCGTGGAACCCACCGCCCGCAAGGCGGCGCATTCCATCCTGCGCACCGCTGCCGAAACGGGCCTGTCGAAAGCCGCGGGCCAGTCGGTGGCACTGACGACCAGCGACGATATGGCCGACGTGATGCGCGCCACCCGCAGCGCGGGCTATGACATCTTCATTGGCCCTGCCCAGGTGGCGGCGTCTGCGTTGCAACGCGGCTACGAACTGGTGGGCGCAACGCAAAAATCAGACAGATACCTGCTGGTCGGGCTGCAGCAGTTGGCGGCAGTGCCTGCGATGAAGGGCCGCAGGCTCTACCTGCCCCAGCAGGACTCGGTCTATACCTACATGGCGCGCGGCATGCTGAACGAGGCAGGACTGTCGTTCCAGGACCTGCGCGCCGTGCAGTACGAAAAATTTCCCCAGGCGGGCCTCACCGCCCTGACCCTGGGCACGGCCGATGCCACCGTGGTGCGCGAGGACGACTGGGCCGAATGGTCTGCGGCGCACCCCGGCACCGCGCGGGTGCTGGCCACGTCGCAGCCCGTTCCGGGCGGGTTCTCCATCGTGGTGAAAAAAGACCTGCCGGCGGATGCGCGCAACAAGCTGGCCCAGTGGTTCAACGCGTCGTCCTCCGCCAGCGGCCTGCCGCCAATCTCCGTGCGCCCGGAGGTGGTGGAATACCGTCGCGTGGCCGAGCTGGGGCTGTTCACGCCCACCAGCCTGCCTGGGGTCAACCGTGTCACCGCGCGCGAGGCCCAGACCCTGCTGGCGCAGGGCGCCACGCTGGTGGACACCCGCACCGAAAAGGAATTCAAGACCAAGCGCATCCGCGGGGCCGTATTCGCAGCGTATGTGGAAAAGAGCCTCAAGGACGTGGCCTTCAATGCCGCGCAGGATGACTTTCAGGCGCTGGACAAGCTTCAGGGCCTGGACAGAGCCAAGCCGGTGATTTTTGCGTGCAATGGCGCCGAATGCTGGAAGTCCTACAAGGCCGCCAAGGTAGCCTCCGCCAAGGGCTTCCAGTCGGTGTACTGGCTGCGCGGCGGGTTGCCCGAATGGGACGAAACCGGCCTGCCAACCGAAGGTGGCTAGGAGTCTGCGCAAGGCCTCTGGCCCCTGTCCTTACAATTGGTCGCTTCTCAACTCCCAAGGGCGCGCAAGGCGCCCTTTGTATGGAAATAGCAATACTGTTCGCCCTCATCTGTCTCAACGGCCTGTTTGCCATGTCAGAGATCGCTCTGGTCACGGCCCGCAAAGTCCGGTTGCAAAAGCTGATTGATGAGGGCGATAGCGGTGCCGCCGCGGCCGTGAAGCTGGGCGAAGACCCCACGCGCTTCCTCTCCACCATCCAGATCGGCATCACGTCGATCGGCGTGCTCAACGGTATCGTGGGGGAAGCCGCGCTGGCCGCGCCGCTGGCCTCGTGGCTGGAGCGTCTGGGGGTGCCACTGCCCTACGGCGGCTACGCGGCCACGGGCCTGGTGGTGGTGCTGATCACGTACTTCTCCATCGTGGTGGGCGAACTGGTGCCCAAGCGCATCGGCCAGTCGTACCCCGAGACCTTTGCCCGTCTGGTGGCACGGCCCATCAACTTTCTGGCGCTGGCCACCAAGCCGTTTGTGCTGCTGCTGTCCACATCCACACGCACGCTGCTGCGCCTGTTGGGTGTGAAGGAAACCAGTGGCAGCCCGGTGACCGAAGAAGAGATCCACGCCATGCTGGTCGAAGGCACCACCGCCGGCGTGATCGAGTCGCACGAGCACACCATGGTGCGCAACGTGTTCCGCCTGGACGACCGCCAGATCGGCTCGCTGATGGTGCCGCGCGGGGATGTGGTGTGTCTGGACATTGATGCGCCGTTTGAAGACAACCTCCAGTGCATTGAAGAGTCCGACCATGCGCGCTTCCCGGTGGTGCGCGGCGGCATGGACAACATCCTGGGGGTGATCAACGCGCGCCAGTGGCTGTCCCGCACCCTGCGCGACAAGGCGCGTGGTGGCCTGGCCGACCAGCCGCTGCAAACGGCGCTGTATGTGCCCGAAACCATCACGGGTATGGAGCTGCTGGACAACTTCCGCCTGTCGGACGTGCACATGGCCTTTGTCATCGACGAATACGGCGAGGTGCAGGGCATCGTGACGCTGCAGGACCTCATCGAGGCCATCACCGGCGAGTTCCAGCCGCGGGACCCCGAGACCTCATGGGCGCTGCAGCGCGAGGACGGCAGCTGGCTGCTGGACGGCCACATTCCCGTGCCCGAGCTGAAGGACCGCCTGAACCTGGACGCCGTGCCCGAGGAAGAGCGCGGCCGCTACCACACACTCAGCGGCATGATCATGCTGCTGACCGGCCGCCTGCCCAAGGTGACCGACACGGTGCAGTGGGAGGACTGGAAGCTGGAAGTGGTGGACATGGATGGCAAGACCATCGACAAGATCCTGGCCACGCGGCTGACGCCCGAGGAAAAAGCCGAGTCCGACGAGAACGGCGCGGGCTGACCGGCGTTGACGATGGCGGGGGCTGCTGTGCCAGCCAGCCCCCTCCCCTCGTCTACCTCAGGACGGCAAGGGCTCGCCGTCCACAAACACGGTCAACACACCGGTGTAGCCGTACAGATGGTGGTGGGCGATCTCGCCGCCTGCAAAAAAGCCAGCCAGTGGCACATCGCCCAGCGCATGGCGCACGATCTGCAGCTCGGCGCTGGGCCCGCCAAAATGCGGCCCGCCCCGGCCCGAGCAGCTCACATAGATCGCGCCGCAAATGCGCCGCCCCGTCTCGGGTTGCGCTCCAGCATGTCCGTCAACGCCCGGCGCAGCGGCCAGTTCCCCTGGCGCGCCGGACGCCACCATGGGCGCGGGCTCCAGCTCCTCTGGCGATAGTTCCTCGCGGATCTCGGCGCAGATGCGCATGAGGTCCGCCCGTGCGGCCGCCACGTTGCGCTGGCAGAACGCCAGGTGCATGCCGGGCTCCACGTGGTCGGCCAGGGCCACACCCCGGCGGGAGCCGTCCAACCCCAGGATGTGGCGCACGCGCGTGTCGGTGCCAAAGTGGCCCGTGCGGCGCTGGCCCTGTGGCTGCTCACCCGCACTGACCAGTCCGGCCAGCGTGGCGCGCACCTTGCGCAGGGCAGGCTGCGGGTCACCACCGTCGAGCGACACCTGCAGCGTATCGAGCAGCACATCCAGCGCCGGCTCGCCATCCAGCGCAAGCACCACGTTCTCCTGCGCGGCCGTGATGGTGTGCAGCGCGCCCACGGGCTGGCAGCCCTGCGTGACGCGCGACACCAGCGACACGCCCGCGCCAAACGCCACGCCCGAGAGGCCCCCGTCAAACACGCCGCTGGCACCGCCCTGCCCGGCCATGTTGCCGTCGCCGCCCACGGCAAACTGCACGCTGGCCGTGCGGCTGGCGCTGAGGCCGCCAAACAGGTAGCCGGTGTCAGTGCGCGCGGCCATCTCGGTCAGCAGTTCGGCCAATTCCGGCGTGTGGCCGTCGGCATGCACCAGCGCTGTGTGGGCCACAAAGCCTGCGCCGGCATGCGGCGCGTGGGCGGGCAGCGGCGCCACGCCAGAAAACACGCGGTACTGGTCGGCCGGCACATCGAGCAGCATGACCGACAGAGCGGGCTCGTCAAAGTACTCGGCATTGTTGGCCGACACGCCCACGCCCACGGTACCGCTCCAGTCGGTCACCTCGGGCAGTTCGCTGCTCAGGTAGTCGAGCAGCGCCTGGGCCTCGTTGGCATAGTGGTCGGTGATGTACAGCAGGCCCAGGGTGGGCGCCGACGCGTAGTCAGGCAATGCCATCTGGGCGCGCAACTGCGCCAGTACCAGCGCAGCGGCCATGCGCCACTGCGGGTGGGTGGCATGGCCGGTGGGGAAGAGTTTCATGGTGATGGTCTCCAGGCCTGGGCGGGGGTGGGGCAGTGCCGCGCCATCTGCGGGCTGCCACACCGGCCCGCTTTGGCGTCAGCCCGCTCGCTTGCGTGCCGCAGGGCTGCGGGTGCTGCCGGCCTTTTTAGCGGCGGGTTTCGTGGTGGTTTTGCGGGCTGCGGGTTTCTTGGCGGCAGCGGCCTTCTTGGCAGTGCCCGCTGATGACGCGGCGGCGCGCTTGGCGCCGCCCTGCATGGTCTGCATGCCCTTGGCGGCAAACTGGCTGGCCATGCCGGTCGCCGTCTTGAGGGCTTCCTTGGCCAGGCCGGTGGCCATGTTTTTGGTGGTGTCGATGGCAGTCTGCTTGGCCGCGTCCTTCATGGCGTTGGTGGCAATCTGCTGGAACTGGCTCGTGAGCGCGCCCCACCACTGCATCGGGTCCACCACGGCAGGCTCGGCGGCCGCCGCTGTCTTGCCCTTGGCTTTGCCTTTGGCGGGTTGGGGGGCGGGCTCGGTGTCAGCGGGCTCCTCCTCGGGCTCGTCGGCAGCGCTGGCGCGACCTGTCACGCGGGCGGCAGCTCCCGCCACGGCCTCGGCAGCGCCGGTCACCGTGTCAGCGGCTTTTTGCACGCCGCTCATCACCGTGTCGGCGGTCTTGAGCTTGAAGGCGTTGGCCACGTCGCCCATGCTGAAGTTCATGCCCTTGAGCGTGGCCAGGGTCATCTTCTGCACCTCCAGCGCCTGAATGGTGGCGGCCAGCGCGCGCGAGTTCTGCTCCAGCCAGAACTGCACGGCCTTGAGCTCGTCGATGCGCTTTTCCAGCTCTTCGACGCTGATGGTGGGCGCCACCCAATTGCTGAGGTTGGGCAACTGCGGAATGCTGCTGGACGCCCCCTTGGCAAGGCTTTGCAGAAAGTCAAAACCGGGGACGAATTTGCCGAAACCGAAGTTGGATGTGTCGCTCATGGCCGCTCCGCAAGAGGTGGGTCGTGAGAACCTGCTGAAGGTTCTGAGGAGTCACAGCTTACTCCAATGCGTTGCGCCCGCGAAGGCGCTGCGGCGGCTCTCACCTCAGTGTTTATGCCCATCCATCATGCTGCCCGCCGTGGCGCCACCGGGTGCAGCCGTGCCCACGGGCAGCGTGAGGTTGAGCTTGCTTTCCACGCCCTTGGCGTCCTGGAACACCAGGGTGATGGGCACCGCGCTGTCCTTGGCCAGGGGTGCCTTCAGGTCCAGCAGCATGATGTGGTAGCCCCCGGGCTTGAGTTCCACCGTCTTGCCTGCGGGCAGATCCAGCGTAGGCACCGCACGCATCTTCATGATGTCGCCTTCCATCTTCATCTCGTGAACCTCGGCAAGGCCGGCAGCGGGCGACTCGGCACGTACCAGGCGAGCACCGTCCTTGGCGGTCAGGCGCATGAATGCGCCCGTGGCCTTCTGGCCCTGCACGCTGGCACGCGCCCAGGCGCCTTCGACCTTGACGGCGGCGGTCTGGGCCCATGCAGGGGCACTCAGCAGTGCGGCAAAGACGGCAGCGGTGTGAAGCAGTTTTTTCATGGTGAATGTCTTTCGGTTTGCGAGAGGAAAAAGGGAAGCGGCAACAGGCTCTGGGCCCGACTGTCAATGATTGTGGGCAGCGGCGCCACCGGTGGGCAGAATCTCCAGCGCTGCGGCAGGGGACTTCAGGTCCGACAGCTGCTGGCCTGCCTTGGGCACCTCGGTCCAATCGTTGCGGCCCTCGGTGCAGACCTGGCGCACCGGCCAGTACACGGTGCCCGCCTGCTCCGGCGCCTGGGCCACCAGCACAAACTCGTCGTAGTGCGCGCTCTGCAACATGTCGTCCGGCGTCTTGGCCGTCCAGGTGATGCGCACCACGTCTTCTGTGATGCTGCGGCCGTGGCTGGTGTAGGGCTGGGCCAGCTTGTCGCGCTGCACCTCCAGCGTCCAGCCCGGCTTGGGCATGGGGCGTGCACCGCGCATGCCTGCGGGGATGTCCACCACGACCTGCCGCGTGGGCGACGCGCCGCAGCCGTGGCCGACCTTGAACGCGGCCTTGTAGCTGGCGCCGGCCGGGGCCACCTGGTATTCGAGCACCACATGGGCAGATGCAGTGCCAAACAGGGCTGTAGCGCTAGTCAAACATGCGGCAGCAGCTATCTTTTTCATAGTATTCAGAGACATGGGATATTGTCCTTTCAGAGGCTTACCTTCAGCTCGGCCATGTAGCTGCGCTGCGGGTAGGGGTGGAAGTTCCAGAACTGGTAGTTGTTGAGGTTGTCGATGCCCACGGCGGCGCTGACCGCTTTGGTGATCTGGTAGCGCACGCGCACATCGGTGGTGAAGTAGCGGCTCGCGCCCTGGTAGGCAAAGCCGTTGGGGTCACTGTTGTCAAGCGTGCTGTACTGCTTGCCGCTGTAGCGCGCGCCCAGGGTGTACGACCACTTGTCATCGGGCCGGTAGGTGGCCACGGCAGTGGCGCGCCACTCGGGGATGCGGGGCTGCCATTGGCCGACGCTGGCCGGGAACTTGTCGTTGCGCGTGATCTTGGAATCCGTCCAGGTCAGGCTGCTGCCCAGCTCCAGCCCGCGCACAAAGACGTTGGCGGCCTGGTACGACAGCTCAATGCCCTTGGTACGGATGGCATCCACGTTCTGCACGTTGGTCACGTTGGGTGTGACGAGCACATTGGTTTGCGAGTACAGCGCGTCCTTCGTGCGCTCAAAAAAGGCTGTCAGGCGCAGCAGGCCATTGCCCATGTCCCGCTCGGCGGTCAGCTCGGTGGTCCAGCTCTTCTCGGGTTTCAGGTGGGGGTCGTTGTTGATGAGCGTGCCACTGCCGCTGACGCCGCCCTGGTACAGCTCGGCCACGGTGGGCATGCGCACGGCGCGGCCAGTGGAGGCCTTGAGCACCCACAGGTCGCTGGCCTGCCAGGCCACGGCAGCCTTGGGCGACACATAGGTCTCGTTGCGCTCGGGGTGGCTCAGCGTGGTGGTGGCGTTGCCGGTCTGGCCATTGCTGGCGCTCCAGCGCTCGGCGCGGGCGCCCAGCACGGCCTTCCACCGTGGCGCGATCTTCCAGGTGTCTTGCGCCCACAGGCCAATGAGCTGCGTGTCGCCGTTGAAGGCCTGGCTGCGGGCGCCGGCATCACCGCTGATCCAGTTCGTCGTAGCGTTTTCGATAGTGCGCAGTTGGTAGCTGTCGCGCTGCAGGCCAAAGTCCACGATGTGCGTGCCCTGCAGCCCATCGGGCCGCCAGGTGCCCTTGGCGGCCAGCGTGTTCCAGCCCGTGCCCTTGCTGTTGACGATGCGCCCAGCCCCGCCGTTCAGCGCGGCAGGCAGCGCCACGGTGGCCGCGCGCAGGGTGTCGGTCTGGTAGTCGTAGAGGCTGGCGGCCACCTCCCAGTCAAACACGCCCTGCGTGCGGCTCTTGACCGACAGGCCGTGCATGAAATGGGTGAGGTCTTCGTTGGACACATTGAAGTCCGTAGGCGCGAGCGCAAACGAGCGGCCATTGATGTTGACCGTGCCGCTGTAGACCGCATTGCCGTTGGCGTCGCGCAGGTAGCTGGTGGGGCGCCCCTCGGATGCGTTGTGCCACCAGCCGAAGGTGTAGGCGGCGCGCACGGTGGGCGAAAAGTCATAGGCGATCTTGGCCTTGATGTGGTCTTGCTGCGTGTGGTACTGGGTGGCCGTGCCCAGCAGGTACCAGGGCTGGTTGCTGCGGTTGTTGCCCAGCACTGCGCCCGTCACCGGCGTGCCCGCATTGCCCACGGTCCCCGCAGACACGAGGCGCGTGGGGAAGGTGAGCGGCTGGCCTTCGCTGTCGGTCTTGTTGAAGTTCAGGAACCACGACCAGTCGCCATTTCTGTTGCCCACCGAGGCGCTCACCTGCTTGCCCCCATAGGTGCCGTTGGTGCTGTACAGGTCAAAGGGCTGGTGCTGATAGCTGACCTGCCCGTGCGCCTCGAACTTTGTCGGCATGCGCGTGACGTAGTCCACCACCGCGCCCACCGAGTTGCCTGCGTAGGCGGCCGAAAACGGGCCGTAAAGCACGTCCACGCGCTCAATTTCTTCCGGCGTGACCAGCATCCAGCGCGGCGCGTTGGTGGGGCCGTTGCCCAGGTAGTTGCTCAGCAAAATGCCATCGGCAAACACCATGGACCGCGCCGGGTTGCCCGTGCCCGAGGCGCGGGTGGACAGCACTGCGTGGTTGTAGTCGCCGATATAGCGCTTGCGCACCAGCAGACTAGGCAGGTACTTGAGGGCGTCTTCGCTGTCGGTGGCGTTGATCGCATGCTCGATCTGCTCACGCGTCACGCCCTCGATGGTGGTGGGGATCTGCGTGGGCAGCGAGGTGGGCTGGCCGCCGGTGATGGTGACCACGCCCAGTTCCTTGACCGGGGCATGGCTGGTGGTGCTGGTGCTGTCAGCGGTCTGGGCGAATGCGGATGAAGCCCCGGCGGACGCGATGCCAAGGACGACGGGAAAGGCACTGGCCACGGCCAGCGCCATGCGGCTTTTGCGCATGGAAACTCCTGAAAATCAAACCAAATAGGCCGCAAGCGCATGTGAATCATGCGCGAGCAGCTATCGAATCAATAGCAATTTCAGGAGAGTGATGGGGGCCCGCGCGGCGGCAGCGGCGCGGCAGTGCGCGCTGCAATGTGCGCGGCAGGGATGGGGCGCAGGGCATGCGCCAGGGGGTGAACCACAGGCAGCTGGGCCTGGGACGCGGGAGGTGGAGCACCCACGTGCGCACACAACGGGCAGTCCAGCGTGTGGCTGGACAGTTCCTTGGCGCCGTCGTCGGTCTTGACCAGCACCTTGATCGCGCCCGAGCCCGAGCAGATCAGCTCCATGGCCTGCGGGTGCACCAGCGGCGACGCCACGGCCACGCCGATCGACAACACAAACCACGCCAGCACACAGCGGGCGAGCCAGCGAAGGCTGCGGATGGTTTGGAGGGACGGCAACGACATGGAAGCGCCATTGTAGGTGCGCAGTCCACGCCAGCCAGTGCACGGGTCATCTGCGTGACCGCCCCGCACCAGGTGCGGGCCTAGGATGTGCGTTTGCCCCTACAACACATCGGAGACACACCATGCTCACACTCTGCGGCTTTTCGGCCAGCAACTACTACAACAAGGTCAAGCTTGCGCTGCTCGAAAAGGGCCTGCCGTTCACCGAAGAACTGGCCTGGGTGGGCGAGACCGATCGCAGCGCCAGCCCGCTGGGCAAGGTGCCCTACCTGCGCACGCCGCAGGGAGCGCTGTGTGAGTCGGCGGTGATCGCCGACTACATCGAAGCCGCCCACCCCGATCACCCGCTGATCCCGGCCGACCCCTTCCAGGCCGCCAAGGTGCGCGAGCTGATCACCTTTCTGGAGTTGCACCTGGAGCTGGTGGCACGCAACCTGTATCCGCAGGCGTTCTTTGGCGGCACCGTGAGCGACACCGCCAAGGAAAAGGTGGGCACACAGCTGCAGAAGAACATTGCCGCCTTCGGCCAGTTGGCAAAGTTCAGCCCCTACGTGGGCGGCGACACCTTCACGATGGCCGACTGCGCGGCCGTGGTTCACCTGCCGCTGGTCAGCTCCGCCACCAAGATCATCTACGGCAAGGACTACCTGGCCGACCTGCCTGTGCGCGACTACCTCGCCCGCATGGCCGAACGCCCCCATGTGCAGCGCGTGAACGCGGACCGCAAGACCAACACCGCCGAGATGCTGGCGCGCCCGCCCAAGCGCTGAGCCCGCCACGCAGCGGTGTCACCAGGGTGGGGACACCGCACGCCATCCCTTGACCTTGGTCAACCCAGCGCGCCGCGCACAGGCGCACCATGCAGGTATCCGATCACCCCGAGGAGACCCCGCATGGACAAGACCCAAGCCGCACCTTTCCGCCAGCAGTTACTGGCCCAGCAATCCGAGTTGCTGGCCCAGCTGGCCGCGCAGCGCGGTGGTGTCATCGGCCGCGCCGAGGCCGCCGCCGACCACTTCGGACAACCGGAAGACCCGCGTGCCCAGGTTGCCACCGAACGCGAGCTGGAATTTGCCCTGGACGAACGCGAAACCGCACACCTGGCGGCTGTCGAGGCCGCCCTGGCCCGCATCGAAGCCGGCACCTACGGCGAGTGCACGGATTGCGGCACCCACATCACCGCCGCCCGCCTGCACGCCACGCCCGAGGCCGCACGCTGTGTGCATTGCCAGGAAAAGGCCGAGCAACACCGGCGGGCGGCATGAGCGAACGCACGCACTTAGGCTACTTCTTTCCCGTTTTTTGTCACTCCTTTAAGAAAGCCGATTCATGAGCACTTTTCACGCCGTTGTCTGGATGGACCAATCCGAAGCCCATGTGGTGATGTTCGATCGCGAACACGCGGAAGCCCAGCGCATCAAGTCCCGCAGCCACCACAAGCACCAGGGCAAGGCCGACGACCTCGCGCCGTTTTTTGCCGATATCGCCCAGACACTGACCCACACCCGCGAGGTGCTGCTGGCCGGCCCGGGCCTGGTGCGCAACCAGTTCCGCGACTGGGCCGCCAAACACCATGCGGCCGTGGCCGGCGTGGTGGTGGACTCGGTGGCCGCAGACCACCCGACAGACGCCCAGCTGGTGGCCATGGCGCGCCAGTACTTCAAGAAGTTTGACAACATGGCCGCCGATCCGTCGGTCGCCTGACCAGCCTGCAGGCCACGCCAAGGCGTGGCACTGGCTGCTATCCTCTGCGGGATGCGCAGCCTCTTTCACCTCGCCTTTCACGTCACCGACCTGGATGCCGCCCGGCGCTTTTACGGCGGCGTGCTGGGCTGCCTGGAGGGTCGAAGCACCGACACCTGGGTGGACTTCGACTTCTTCGGTCACCAGATCTCGTTGCATCTGGGCACGCCGTTTGCCAGCGCCCGCACCGGGCACGTGGGAGACCATCTGGTGCCCATGCCGCACTTCGGCGCCATCCTGGAGTTGCCCGACTGGCATGCACTGGCCGCGCGGTTGAAGGCCGCTGGCACCGCCTTCGTGCTGGAGCCGCAGGTGCGTTTTGAAGGCCAACCCGGCGAGCAGTGGACGATGTTCTTCCACGACCCCAGCGGCAACCCGATTGAGATCAAGGGCTTTCGCTCGCTGGACGCGGTGTACGCAACGTGAGCTACACCTTCGCGTCGGCCACCATCCTGCTCCTGCTGATCACCGATCCGCTGGGCAACATCCCCATCTTTGCCAATGCCCTGCGGGGCGTGGCGCCCGAGCGCCGGGCGCGTGTGATTCTGCGGGAGGTGCTGATTGCGTTTGCACTGCTGCTGGTGTTCCTGTTCTTCGGAGCGGAGTTCCTGCGGGTCATGAATTTGAGCGACTTGTCGCTGCAGATTGCCGGTGCCGTGGTGTTGTTTCTGATCGCACTGCGCATGATCTTTCCGTCGGCGGACGGACCACAGGCGGATCTACCGGGCGAGCCGCTGATCGTGCCGCTGGCCATCCCCGCGCTGGCAGGCCCTTCGGCGCTGGCCACGGTGATGCTGCTGGTGGCCCAGGCCCCGGAGCGGCGATGGGAATGGGTGGGCGCACTGTGCGTCACCATGGCCGTGTGTGCCGTGGTGTTGCTGCTGGCCGAACGCATCCAGCGCCTGGTGGGCGAACGCGTGGTGATGGCGTTTGAACGCCTGATGGGCCTGATCCTGGTCGCGATCTCGGTGGAGATGCTGATCCGGGGAATCAAGCAGCTGGCGCACCAGCTGTAGCCCGCGCCAGGAGCCGCTGGCCATGGCCCTCGCGTGCGTGGCGCCGTTCACAGCGCCCCGCAGCGCCATATGGCGGCCGCTTCAGCGACGCTGCAGGATCGGCATGGTCCCCAGGGCAAACACCGAGTTGGGCACGTTGACCCGCGCCATCAAAGGGCGGGGCTTAGGTGCCAGCGGCAGCTTGGCCCGCGCAGCAGGAGCCTTCTCCTCCACGACTGTGCCCTGCTCCAGCGCCTGGGTGACGAGGTCCTGAAGCGTCACCGACTGCAGGTACTCCATCACCCGGGAGTTGAAGCTGGTCCACAGTTCTCCCGTCATGGATTTGACCTGGGCGGCCTGACTGGGCCCCAGGTTCTGCAGTTCGTCGGTCTTGAGGTTTTCTACCGCCAGGATGATTTCAGCCACCGATACCTGCTCCGCTTGCCGCGCCAGGGTATAGCCGCCACCGGGCCCTCGGGTACTGTCTACCAAGCCGGCGCGGCGCAGTGCGCTGAACAGCTGTTCAAGGTAAGACAGAGAAATCCCCTGCCGTGCGCTGATGGTGGACAAAGGCACGGGCCGCATCTTCTGGCGCAGGGCCAGGTCGGTCATGGCGGACACCGCCAGCTGTCCTCGGGTCGTGATACGCATCGTTGCTACTCCTTGTGAACACAGGCAGCTCCAGGCCGCAGCGCAGATCGCCACGGAAGCTGCCAAACGTCAATGTAGAGAATTTCATACTTCGCGTATATTCGTTTTATTAAGTTTTATTCTTCGATTTATGCGAAGCATTTGGGCAGTATGAACTTCAAGCACCTGCGCTACTTCTGGACGGTTGCCAAGGCTGGCGGTGTGATGCGGGCCGGTGAGCAGCTCAACACCACTCCGCAAACACTGTCCGGCCAGATCAAGCAGCTGGAAGAATGGCTGGGCCACGACCTGTTCCGGAAAAGGGGACGGGGACTGGAGCTGACCAGTGAGGGGCGTGTGGCCCTGGGGTATGCCGAACAGATCTTCGCGCTGGGCGACGAGCTGGAAAAATCCATCCGGCTGGCGCGTGGACAAGAGAAGCCGCTGGAATTCCGCGTGGGGGTGGCCGACTCGATAGCCAAGTCGGTGGCCTACCACCTGCTGGAGCCCGCACTGGGCATGCCCCAGCGCGTGCACATGACCTGCCATGAGGGCAAGTTCCCCGAATTGATTGCGCAGTTGAGCCTGCACCGGCTGGACCTGGTGCTGGCAGACGAGCCTGTTTCCAACAAGATCGGCGTCAAAGCCTTCAACCACCCACTGGGCACCAGCAGCATGAGTTTTCTGTGCGCTCCCGCCCTGCGGGCGCAGTTGGAGGGGCCGTTCCCCCAGTGCCTGCATGGCGCGCCCATGCTCATCCAAGGCCCTATGTCGTCCGTTCGCCAGCAACTCGACCACTGGCTGAACAAGAACCACCTGCAACCCCGTCTCGTCGGCGAGTTTGACGACAGCGCGTTGATGAATGCGTTTGGGCGGGAAGGCCGAGGCATCTTCACATCCCCCTCCGTGCTGGAAGAGGAGACCACTGCTCAGTTTGGCGTGGAGGTTATCGGCCGCTCCTCAGACTTGGTGGAGGAATTCTTTGCGATCTCCATTGAAAGGCGCATTACGCACCCCTGTGTGGTGGCCATCACCAAGGCCGCCAAGGCAGATCTGTTCGCTCACTGAGCCGGTAGGAGCGCGATGGCGCTCTGCGCAGGAGGAACAAGTTGTCATCAACACGCCAACTCGCGCCCTCATGGAGGAGCACAAGCAACGAGTGAGAGCACAAACAAAAACGCCCACTGTGGAGTGGGCGTTTTGTTTTAGCAATGCTTGCTATGTTTTGGTTGCGCGAGAAGGATTTGAACCTCCGACCTTTGGGTTATGAGCCCAACGAGCTACCAGACTGCTCCATCGCGCGGTAAGAAATAAATTATACCCTATTATTCAGCTGCTGCCGAATTATTTTCGGTTTCTGCAGCACGATCGACCAATTCGACCAGGGCCATAGGCGCATTGTCGCCCACGCGGAAGCCCATCTTCAGAATGCGGGTGTAACCGCCAGGACGCACCTTGAAACGCGGGCCCAGGTCGTTGAACAGCTTGGTCACGCTGTCACGGTCACGCAGACGGTTGAATGCCAGGCGGCGGTTGGCGACAGAATCTTCCTTGGCCAAGGTGATCATGGGCTCGATCACGCGGCGCAGTTCCTTGGCCTTGGGGACGGTGGTCTTGATGACTTCGTGCTCGATGAGCGAGTTCATCATGTTCTGCAGCATCGCGAGGCGGTGCGAGCTGGTGCGGTTGAGTTTGCGAAGGCCGTGTCCGTGGCGCATGGTGCTTTCTTTCTACTGTCTATGTAATTAAATCAGGCAGCCGTATCAGGTACTGTCCGAGGCACTGTTCCCCGGAGGGAACGAAAAGTCCCCCTTGCGGGGGACATCAAACCGGGCGCCCAAAATTTGGGCAGCCTTCGATTATAGCTTTGGCTTAACGCTTGTCCAGACCTGCTGGCGGCCAGTTCTCAAGCTTCATGCCCAAGGTGAGGCCACGCGATGCCAGCACTTCCTTGATTTCGTTCAGCGACTTGCGGCCGAGGTTAGGCGTCTTGAGCAGCTCATTCTCGGTGCGCTGAATCAGATCACCGATGTAATAGATGTTCTCGGCCTTCAGGCAGTTGGCAGAACGCACGGTCAGTTCCAGCTCGTCCACAGGCCGCAGCAGGATCGGATCGAACGTCGCATTGCCACGTGGGCCTGCGGGTGCGTCGAACGCAGCCAGCTCGCCGCCTTCCAGCTGCGCGAATACCGCCAGCTGTTCCACCAGGATCTTGGCAGATGCCCGCACGGCATCTTCGGCAGTGATCGCGCCGTTGGTCTCGATCTCGACCACCAGCTTGTCCAAGTCGGTACGCTGCTCCACACGGGCGCTTTCCACGGTGTAGCTCACACGCTTCACGGGGGAGAACGACGCGTCCAGCACGATGCGGCCAATCGACTTGGTCGATTCGTCGGCATAGCGGCGCAGATTGCCGGGCACATAGCCGCGACCCTTCTCTACCTTGATCTGCATGTCCAGCTTCCCGCCAGCAGACAGGTTGGCGATCACGTGATCAGGGTTGACGATTTCCACGTCGTGAGGGGTCTGTATGTCACGGGCAGTGACCACACCTTCGCCATCTTTGCGCAGGCTCAACGTCACTTCATCACGGTTATGGAGCTTGAACACCACACCCTTGAGGTTCAGCAGGATATTGACCACATCCTCTTGAACACCGTCAATAGACGAATACTCGTGCAGAACGCCTGCAATGGTGACTTCCGTCGCTGCGTAACCCACCATGGACGAGAGCAGGACGCGCCGAATGGCGTTGCCCAGCGTGTGGCCGTACCCACGCTCGAACGGCTCCAGTGCGACCTTGGCACGGTTGTGGCCAAGCTGCTCGACATTGATCGCCTTGGGTTTCAGCAAATTGGTTTGCATTCAGACTTCCTCTCAATACCCCCAGCTCGTTACACCGGTAAGGCTGGTGAAGCGCCTAAACCGCGATGCCTCGCGGTTCAGGGACGGTTTTCTTGAATTACGTACTCGACCGATTAGCGCGAGTACAACTCAACGATCAGCGATTCGTTGATGTCGGCGCCAAACTCATCACGGTCTGGCACCTTCTTGAAGATGCCTTCTGCCTTCTCGGCATTCACTTCCACCCATGCGGGCATGCCCACTTGAGCTGCCAGTTGCAGGGCTTCCACCACGCGATTTTGCTTCTTGGACTTTTCACGCACAGCCACCACGTCACCCGTCTTCACGAGGTACGAAGCAATGTTCACGGACTTGCCGTTCACGGTGATCGCCTTGTGCGACACCAGCTGACGCGCTTCAGCGCGAGTGGAGCCGAAACCCATGCGGTACACGACGTTGTCGAGACGAGATTCCAACAGGAACAGCAGATTGGCGCCAGTGTTGCCCTTCTTGCCTTCGGCGGCTTCGAAGTAACGGCGGAATTGCTTTTCCAGCACGCCGTACATGCGCTTGACCTTCTGCTTTTCACGCAGTTGCAGACCGTAGTCAGAAGTGCGGGCACCCGAGGTGCGGCCGTGCTGACCAGGCTTGGAGTCGAACTTGGACTTGTCAGCGATCGAGCGGCGTGCGCTCTTCAGGAACAGGTCAGTGCCTTCACGGCGGGAGAGTTTGGCCTTGGGGCCGAGGTAACGTGCCACTTGAGCTTCCTTTGTGTCATCTACCGCAAACCATTGCGGGAGCCGCCTGAGGCGCTTGCGCGTTCACAGGCGGCGGTGGGCTTAGAGAGATTAGATACGACGGCGCTTTTGAGGGCGGCAGCCGTTGTGTGGCACCGGTGTCACATCGGAGATCGATGTGATACGGATGCCCAGTGCGCCCAATGCGCGCACCGAAGACTCACGACCAGGACCTGGGCCCTTGATTTCAACGTCAAGGTTCTTGATACCTTGATCGATGGCAGCGCGACCGGCCACTTCCGAAGCCACCTGGGCTGCGAATGGGGTGGACTTGCGCGAACCCTTGAAACCTTGGCCACCGGACGAAGCCCACGACAGAGCGTTGCCCTGACGGTCGGTGATCGTGATGATGGTGTTGTTGAACGAGGCGTGCACGTGTGCAATGCCGTCCGAAACATTCTTCCGGACCTTCTTGCGAACGCGCTGAGCTGCGTTATTGGCAGGAGACTTAGCCATGATGATCTTTCAATCTTTATTTCTTCAGTGCAGCTGCACCCTTGCGCGGACCCTTGCGAGTGCGAGCATTGGTACGGGTGCGCTGACCACGCATTGGCAGACCGCGGCGATGGCGGAAGCCACGATAGCAGCCGATGTCCATCAAACGCTTGATGTTCATCGTGGTTTCGCGGCGCAGGTCACCTTCAATGGTGAACTGCTCGATTTGCTCGCGAATTTTTTCCAGATCGCCGTCCGTCAGATCCTTGATCTTCTTGGAGTAAGCGATACCAGTTGCTTCGCAGATCTTGCGAGCGCGGGTGCGACCAATGCCAAAAATGGCGGTCAAACCGATTTCCGCGTGCTTGTGCGGCGGAATGTTAATGCCAGCGATACGTGCCATATGCGTCCTCTAATACTTTCCAATCAACCTTGGCGCTGCTTGTGACGCAGATCCGTGCAGATCACGCGCACCACACCCTTGCGGCGGATGATCTTGCAGTTGCGGCAGATTTTTTTGACCGAAGCCGAAACTCTCATTGCATTCTCCTAAAACTTTTCCATCCGTCCCGGCTGCTTCGCACGGAACACAATTTGTGCCCGCGAAAAATCGTGGGGCGCCAACTCAACCGATATCCAACTCTTTGCAGGCAGCGCTGGGCGCTGCCCTCGTGATGTCAACCGCCTGCACTGCCTTTGAAGTTCGCCTTCTTGAGCAGCGATTCGTACTGTTGCGACATCATGTAGTTCTGGACCTGGGCCATGAAGTCCATGGTCACCACCACAATGATCAGCAGGGAAGTTCCACCAAAGTAAAACGGTACGTTGTACTTAAGGATCAGAAACTCCGGCAACAGACACACGAAGGTGATGTACACGGCACCGGCCAAGGTCAGGCGAACCAGGATCTTGTCGATGTAACGGGCAGTTTGTTCACCCGGACGAATGCCTGGGATGAACGCGCCACTCTTCTTCAGGTTGTCTGCTGTCTCGCGGCTGTTGAACACCAACGCCGTGTAGAAGAAGCAGAAGAAGATGATCGCAGCGGCATAGAACATCACATAGATCGGCTGACCTGGAGTCAGTGCACCCGAGATGTCCTTGAGCCAACGCATCGATTCACCAGCACTGAACCAGTTCACCACAGTCGCAGGCAGCAAGATGATGGACGACGCGAAGATCGGAGGAATCACACCAGCCATGTTCAGCTTCAAGGGCAAGTGCGACGATTGACCGCCATACACCTTGTTGCCGACTTGTCGCCGTGCATAGTTCACCAGGATCTTGCGCTGACCACGCTCCACAAACACCACGAAGTAAGTCACCAGACCCACCACGATAACGATGAAGATGGCTGCCAGGATGCTCATCGCGCCAGTACGAACCAACTCCAGAAGACCGCCGATCGAACTGGGCAACCCGGCGGCGATACCACCGAAGATCAGGATCGAAATCCCGTTGCCCAGACCACGCTCGGTGATCTGCTCACCCAACCACATCAGAAACATGGTTCCGGCCGTCAAACTGACCACCGCAGTCAGGCGGAAGCCAAAACCGGGGCTCAGAACCAAGCCAGCAGAGCTTTCGAGAGCCACGGCAATACCCAGAGACTGGAACAGGGCCAGGCCCAGGGTTCCGTAACGGGTGTATTGCGTGATCTTCCTGCGACCAGCTTCGCCTTCCTTCTTCAACTGCTCAAACGCGGGCAGCACGTAGGTCATCAGCTGCATGATGATCGATGCCGAGATGTACGGCATGATCCCCAGTGCGAACACTGTGAAACGCGACAGCGCGCCCCCCGAAAACATGTTGAACAGGTTCAGGATGCCGCCCTGCTGGCCACTGAACAGCTGCTGAAGTTGGGCTGGATCGATACCAGGCACAGGGATATGAGCCCCGATGCGGTATACGACCAGCGCCAGCAACAGAAAAACCAGACGACGACGCAGGTCGCCGAATTTTCCGGTCTTTGCAATTTGAGCCGCGCTAGTAGCCACAGATGCCTTCCTTCAGTGCCACACTCAGGCGACGCTGCCGCCAGCAGCTTCGATGGCTGCCTTGGCACCAGCCGTAGCACCCACGCCAGACAGCTTGACTGCCTTGCTCAGGGAACCGCTCTTGATGACCTTGACCACCTTGGCCAGCTCGCCCACCAGACCGGCTTGCTTCAGTGCCAGCACATCCACTTCGGCCAGGCCCAGCTGGTCCAGCGCCGTCAGCGTAACTTCTGCATTGAACTTGAGCAGGTGCGACTTGAAGCCGCGCTTGGGCAAGCGACGTTGCAGCGGCATTTGACCGCCTTCGAAGCCCACCTTGTGGTAGCCACCAGAGCGGGACTTTTGGCCCTTGTGACCACGGCCAGCGGTCTTGCCCAGGCCGGAGCCGATACCACGGCCTACGCGGCGCTTGGCATGCTTGGCGCCGTCTGCGGGCTTGATGCTATTGAGTTCCATGATCTATCTCTCAGACGATTTTGACCAGGTAGCTGATCTTGTTAATCATGCCGCGAACTTCGGGCGAATCCTTCAATTCGCTGACGCTGTTCAGCTTGCGCAGACCCAGGCCACGGACGGTGGCGCGGTGCGATTCCTTGGTGCCGATCGGGCTGCGCACCAGTTGAATCTTGACGGTTTGTTGCGTTGTCATATTCAGGCTCCGGTTCAGGCGAAGATGTCTTCGACTGTCTTGCCGCGCTTGGCTGCAACGTTCGACGGAGTCGTCGAATTGACGAGCGCGTCAAAGGTAGCACGGACCATGTTGTAGGGGTTGGACGAACCATGGCTCTTGGCCACGATGTCGGTCACACCCAGTACTTCAAAGACTGCGCGCATAGGACCGCCAGCGATGATACCGGTACCCTTGGGTGCGGGAGCCATCATCACCACCGCCGCGCCATGGTGGCCAGTCACGTTGTGATAGATGGTGCCGTTCTTCAGGGACACCTTGACCATGTTGCGGCGGGCTTCTTCCATCGCCTTTTGCACAGCAGCAGGCACTTCCTTGGACTTGCCCTTACCCATGCCCACGCGGCCGTCACCGTCGCCAACCACAGTCAGTGCGGCGAAACCGAGAATACGGCCACCCTTCACGACTTTGGTCACGCGGTTGACCGCGATCATTTTTTCGCGCAGACCGTCGTCACGACCTTCGTCTTGCACTTTGGGTTGAAATTTAGCCATTTTTTATTCCGCTCCGCTTAGAACTGCAGGCCGGCTTCACGGGCTGCGTCGGCCAAAGCCTTGACGCGACCGTGGTAGGCGAAGCCTGCGCGATCAAATGCAACCTTCTCGACACCTGCAGCTTTCGCCTTTTCAGCGATACGCTTGCCGATGATCTGGGCTGCAGCGGCATTGCCACCCTTGCCCGAACCGCCGAGCGACTTGCGCACGTCGGCTTCTGCCGTCGAAGCGCTTGCCAGCACCTTGCTGCCGTCGCCGGAGATCACACTGGCGTAGATATGGAGGTTCGTACGGTTCACGGTCAGACGCGCCACGCCTTGCTGTGCAATGCGGATGCGGGTCTGGCGCGAACGACGAAGACGCTGCTCTTTCTTGGTCAACATGTTGCAGCTCCTTATTTCTTCTTGGTCTCTTTGATCGTGATCTTTTCGTCCGCGTAGCGGATGCCCTTGCCCTTGTAGGGCTCGGGTGGACGAACAGCACGGATCTCAGCGGCGATCTGACCGACGCGTTGACGATCAGCACCCTTGATCACCACTTCAGTGGGGGTAGGGGTGGCAACCGTGATACCAGCGGGCATCTCGATGTTGACCGGGTGCGAATAGCCGACGGCCAAGTTCAGCTTGGAACCGGCTGCAGCAGCCTTGTAACCCACGCCTACCAAGCTCAGCTTCTTTTCGAAGCCCTTGCTGACGCCGACCACCATGTTGTTGACCAACTGGCGAATCGTGCCGCTCATGGCATTGGCTTCGCGGGAATCATTGGCAGGCTCAAAGCTGAGCTTGCCTTCATTGCTGGACACCTTCACCAGCGCGTTTTGCGCCAGCGACAGGGTGCCGCCAGAACCCTTCACGGAGATCTGGTCACTTTTCACGGACACATCCACACCTGCGGGGATGGTCACGGGCATTTTTCCTACTCGGGACATTTCAGTTTCTCCTCAATGCCGCGGGTTAGGCCACGTAGCAGAGCACTTCGCCACCGACACCGGTAGCGCGCGCCTTGCGATCGGTCATCACGCCCTTGGGCGTTGTGACAATTGCCACACCCAGACCGTTCATGACTTGTGGAATAGAATCACGGCCTTTGTAGACACGCAGACCAGGGCGGCTGACGCGCTCGATGCGCTCAATCACTGGACGGCCCGCGTAATACTTCAGGGCAATTTCGAGTTCGGACTTGCCAGCTTCGGTCTTGACCTGGAAGCCGTCGATATAACCTTCGTCCTTCAGCACCTGGGCGATGGCGATCTTCACTTTGGAAGATGGCACCAGAACCGTGGCCTTGGAGACCATCTGTGCATTACGGATGCGGGTCAGCAAGTCAGCGATGGGATCACTCATGCTCATGTTTAATCTCTCCTGCCTGCTTACCAGCTGGCCTTGGTGACACCTGGGATGTCGCCATTGAAAGCCAGTTCGCGGATCTTGGCGCGAGCCAGACCGAATTGACGGAAGGTGCCACGTGGACGACCGGTGATTTCGCAACGGTTACGCTGACGTGTGGGGTTTGCGTTGCGCGGGAGCTTTTGCAGGCCCAGGCGGGCTGCATCACGCTCTTCGTCGCTGCGCTTGGCATCGCCAGCGATTGCCTTCAGTTCCGCATACTTGGTTGCGTACTTGGCTGCCAGTTTTTCGCGCTTCAGTTCGCGCTGGATCAAAGCTACTTTAGCCATGCTTCGCCTCAGTTCTTGAACGGGAAACGGAAACCAGCGAGAAGCGCCTTGGCTTCTTCGTCGGACTTGGCCGTCGTGGTGATGCTGATATTGAGACCGCGCAGGGCGTCAACCTTGTCGTACTCAATTTCAGGGAAGATGATCTGTTCTTTGACGCCGATGTTGTAGTTGCCACGGCCATCGAAGGCGCGACCGGAGATACCACGGAAGTCACGAACGCGGGGCAGCGCCACGGTCACGAAACGATCCAGGAACTCATACATCTGCACGCCACGCAGCGTGACCATGCAGCCAATGGCCTGGCCTTCGCGGATCTTGAAACCAGCGATAGCCTTCTTGGCCTTGGTCACAACAGGCTTCTGACCAGCAATCTTGGTCAGGTCGGCCACAGCGTTGTCCATCACCTTCTTGTCCGAGACTGCTTCGCTCACGCCCATGTTCAGGGTGATCTTGGTCAGACGGGGAACCTGCATCGGCGAGGTGTAACCGAACTGCTTGGTCAGCTCGGGAGCGATCTTGTCGCGGTAAATTTCTTGGAGTCGTGCCATGTTTACCCCTTAGGCCGCCTTGATTTCAGCGCCGCTGGACTTGAACACGCGAACGCGCGTGCCGTCAGCCTGCACCTTGATGCCCACGCGATCAGCCTTGCCAGTAGCGGCATTGAAGATGGCCACGTTGGACTGGTGAATCGGCATGGCCTTTTCGATGATGCCGCCCGTCGTACCCTTCATAGGGTTTGGCTTGGCGTGCTTCTTGACCAGGTTGATACCGTCGATGACGAGGTGAGAGTCATCCTTGCGCAGCGACACAGTGCCACGCTTGCCCTTGTCACGGCCGGTCAGCACGATGACTTCGTCGCCCTTGCGAATCTTGTTCATGGCGCGTCCTTAGAGAACTTCAGGAGCCAGGGACACGATCTTCATGAACTTCTCGGTACGCAGTTCACGCGTCACGGGTCCAAAGATGCGGGTGCCAATGGGCTCCAACTTTGCATTCAGCAACACTGCTGCGTTGCCGTCGAATTTGACGAGCGAACCGTCGCCGCGACGAATACCCTTCGCCGTGCGAACCACCACTGCGCTGTAAACCTCGCCTTTTTTGACGCGGCCACGTGGAGCGGCTTCTTTGATGCTCACCTTGATGATGTCGCCAACGCTTGCATAGCGACGCTTCGAGCCACCCAGCACCTTGATGCAAAGGACGGACTTGGCGCCGGTATTGTCGGCAACCTCTAACCGAGATTCTGTCTGGATCATTTCAATATTCCCAACTTGCACCAGAAGACAACAGCCCCAGAGAACTTCTCGAGGGCTGCAAATCAGCCAGTCAGTCTTGGGCCCGTCGTCCGCACCGCAAACCATTTGCAGCACTTCCCGCTGGGCAGAAACTTCACGTATGAAACGCGAAGCCTTCGATTATTGCAAAAGACTTTTAGGAAGTCAAGCGCGTGTTATGTGGGCACATGCAGATACTGTTGCACCAGGGCCAGAAAGGCCTCCAGTTGCGGATCGGCGCCTAGCTCCTCGCGCAGGAGGCCTGCGACAACCGGCGCCAGCTCAATCGCCTTGCGGGCATCCAGGAACAGCAGACGCGAACGCCGCGCCAGCACATCTTCCACCGTACAGGCGTATTCGTAGCGGGCCGCAAAGCGCACCATTGCCTCCGTCAGGCCGCCCCCGAGATCCGTCTGCGCTCCGGGCATTGCCCGCACCTCAGCCGCTTCCGTGCCGTAAGAGTGCAGTCCTTGGGCATCGCTGATGCGGTGCTGTACGGGCTCCCGAGGAGTTCCCACCAACGGCAGATGATTGGTCACCCCAGCTGGTTTTTCAGGCAACAGCCCCGTGGTGAAGCATTTTTGCAACACATCTTCGGCCATTGCCCGGTAGGTGGTCCATTTTCCACCCGTCACGGTGATCAGGCCACTGCGGCTGGCCAGCACGGTGTGCTCCCGGCTGATCTTCTTGGTGTTGTCACCGTCGTCGTCCTGCGGCTTGACCAGCGGACGCAAGCCCACCCAGATGCTACGGATGTCCTCGACGCGGGGCGCGCGGGTCAGGTAGCGCGCGGACTCCTCCAGGATGAACCGCACTTCCTCCCGGAAGGGCTCAGGCTCGCGCACCACATCCTGGCGCGGGCTGTCGGTGGTGCCCAGAATAAGTTTGCCCAGCCAAGGCACAGCAAACAGCACGCGGCCATCGGCCGTCTTGGGCACCATCAGCGCGTGGTCGGACGGCAAGAACTCCCGGTCCACCACAATGTGCACCCCCTGGCTGGGCGCCACCATGGGCTTGACAGGCCGACCGATGGCTTCGCCGTCCATCTGGCGCAGGGTGTCCACCCACACGCCCGTGGCGTTGACCACCGACCGAGCGCGCACCGTGAATTGCTGGCCGCTGTCCGCATCCTCGCAGACAAAACCCACGACCTTGCCAGCCTCATGAACCAGCGACCGTGCAGGACAGTAATTGACAACCAAAGCGCCCAGGCTGGCAGCCGTGCGCGCCAGCGCCAAGGCCAGGCGAGCGTCATCGAACTGGCCGTCCCAATATTTGACACTGCCCTTGAGCCCCTCGGTACGGGCGGTGGGCAGACATTGCAGGGTGCGAGCGCGCCCCAGAAACTCCGTAGCGCCCAGGCCAGCCTTGCCTGCAAGCGCGTCATACATCATCAGCCCGATGCCATAGAAGGGTGTTTCCCAGAAACGGTACGACGGCATCACAAAGGGCAGCGGTTGCGCCAGATGGGGCGCGTTGTGCAGCAGCGTGGTGCGTTCATGCAGCGCCTCGCGCACCAACGCGATGTTGCCCTGGGCCAGGTAACGGACCCCGCCATGCACCAGCTTGGTGGCCCGGGACGAGGTTCCTTTGGCGAAATCGTGTGAATCCACCAGCACGACGCTGAAGCCGCGCGCCGCGGCATCCAGCGCCACCCCCAGGCCCGTCGCGCCACCGCCGATCACGGCGAGGTCATACTGGTGCGGCTGGGCGAGGCGGGCCAGGAGGTCGGCGCGCCGTGTAGGAAGGGGTGCGGTGGCAATGGTCATGGGGTGATTGTCCATGGGCGGAGTAGAAACCAAGGGTTTACCCTTGAATTCCTGACACTCCCGGGGTGAGAACCCGCCCCGCAGCCGCACAGGTGCCGAGGGCGGTATCGAGCAAAAAAGGCAGCCAGAGACCTTGTGAGCCCTGGCTGCCGATCAATGGTGGTTACAACCACACCTTGATCTGTGGATCAGCGCGTCTTGCCGTCCTTCCACGCCTGCAGCAGCTTGTCGTAGGCAATGGTTTCGCCCTTTGGCTTCTCATTCGCCAGCTTCTTCCAGGGCGCCTGCTTGTCGCTCAGCCACTTGTTGGGGTCGCTCTTGGGGTTGAGCTTGGGCGCGCAGTGGGCCATGCCTGCGCGTTCCAGACGGGCCATCACCTGGTCCATCTCGTCGGCCAGGGTGTCCATGGCGCCCTGGGGAGTCTTCTCGCCCGTGACGGCCTGCGCCACGTTCTTCCACCACAACTGGGCCAGCTTGGGGTAGTCGGGCACATTGGTGCCGGTAGGCGACCATGCTACGCGCGCCGGGCTGCGATAGAACTCGACCAAGCCACCGAGCTTGGGCGCGGCGTCCGTCATGGCCTTGGACCGGATGTCACTCTCGCGGATCGGGGTCAGGCCGGTCAGCGTTTTCTTGAGCGACGTGGTCTTGGCCGTCACGAACTGGGCGTACAGCCAGGCGGCAGCCGTCTTGTTGGCGTCATGGTCCTTGAAGAAGGTCCAGGAGCCCACGTCCTGGTAGCCGTTCTGCATGCCCTGCTTCCAGTAGGGGCCGTTGGGGCCGGGGGCCATGCGCCACTTGGGCGTGCCGTCAGCATTCACCACGGGCAGGCCGGGCTTGGTCATGTCGGCCGTGAAGGCGGTGTACCAGAAGATCTGCTGCGCGATCTGACCTTGTGCGGGCACGGGGCCGGCTTCGCCGAAGGTCATGCCCGTGGCTTCCTTGGGCGCGTACTTCTTCATCCAGTCCACATACTTGGTCAGCGCATACACGGCTGCGGGCGAGTTGGTCGCACCGCCACGGGCCACGCTGGCGCCCACGGGAGTGCACTTGTCGTCCGCCACGCGGATGCCCCATTCGTCGATCGGCAGGCCGTTGGGCGCGCCGATGTCGGCAGAGCCCGCCATGGACAGCCATGCGTCGGTGAAACGCCAGCCCAGGGAGGGGTCCTTCTTGCCATAGTCCATGTGGCCATAGATAGGCTTGCCATCGATGTTCTTCACGTCGTTGGTGAAGAACTCGGCGATATCCTCATAGGCGCTCCAGTTGAGCGGCACACCCAGGTCGTAGCCATACTTGGCCTTGAACTTGTCCTTGATGTCCTTGCGGTCGAACAGGTCGGCGCGGAACCAGTACAGGTTGGCGAACTGCTGGTCGGGCAACTGGTACAGCTTGCCGTCTGGTCCGGTCGTGAACTTGGTGCCGATGTAGTCCTTGATGTCGATGCCGGGGTTGGTCCACTCCTTGCCTGCACCGCCCATGTAGTCGGTCAGGTTCATGATCTTGCCGTAGCGGTAGTGCGTTCCGATCAGGTCCGAGTCCGAGATCCAGCCGTCATAGATGGACTTGCCCGACTGCATGGAGGTCTGCAGCTTCTCGACCACGTCGCCCTCCTGGATCAGGTCGTGCTTGACCTTGATGCCAGTGATTTCCTCAAACGCCTTGGCGAGCGTCTTGGATTCGTATTCGTGGGTGGTGATGGTCTCGGACACCACCGAGATTTCCTTCACACCCTTGGCCTGCAGCTTCTTGGCCGCGTCCATGAACCACTTCATTTCGGCCATCTGCTGGTCTTTGCTCAGCGTGGAGGGCTGGAACTCGGTGTCGATCCATTTTTTGGCCTCCGCCTCGCCCGCCATGGCGGCCTGACCCGTCATGACCGCCACTGCCAGTGCCAGCGCTGTGTACCGCGTCTTCATAGTGCCTGTCTCCTCATAGTCATCTCCCCTTTGGATGCAAGGGTCACGCGGCTCCGGGGAAGGGTTGAGCCGCGCGACGGGAACCATTGAAATCAAGGCTGCCTGCAAACACCTCACCCCTTGCGCAGGATGAGCAGCAGCAGCGCCATCGACAACACAAAGCTGATCCAGATCGACGGGTCGCCCTGCAGGCTGAACCACTGGGCCAGCTTGCCGCTGACGCCGACAAAAATCAGATTCACGTAGGCCGCCGACAACAACCCAATGAACAGCCGATCACCGCGCGTCGTCTCCAGCGGCAAAAAACCCTTGCGCATCGTCGTGGGCGACTTGATCTCCCACACCGTCATACCGATCAGCATCAGCACGATGCAAATGAAGAACACCGCCACGGGCAGCGTCCAGGCCATCCAATCAAACATGTCGCTGCCTCCTCAAACCCGCCCCATCGCAAAGCCTTTTGCGATGTAGTGGCGAACAAACCAGATCACGATCGCACCTGGCACGATGGTCAGCACGCCAGCGGCGGCCAGCGTCGCCCAGTCCATGCCCGAGGCGCTCACGGTGCGCGTCATGGTGGCCACGATGGGCTTGGCATTCACGCTGGTCAGCGTGCGCGCCAGCAGCAGTTCCACCCAGCTGAACATGAAGCAGAAGAACGCTCCCACACCCACACCAGCCTTGATGAGCGGCAGGAAAATGGTCATGAAAAAGCGTGGAAAGCTGTAGCCATCGATATAGGCCGTCTCATCGATCTCGCGCGGAATACCGCTCATGAAGCCTTCCAGAATCCACACCGCCAGCGGTACGTTGAACAGCAGGTGCGCCAGTGCCACGGCAATGTGCGTGTCCATCAGCCCCACGGTGGTGTAGAGCTGAAAGAACGGCAGCAGGAACACGGCGGGCGGCGTCATGCGGTTGGTCAGCAGCCAGAAGAACACATGCTTGTCTCCCAGGAACTGGTAGCGGCTGAAGGCATAGGCGGCGGGCAGCGCCACGGTGAGCGAGATCACCGTGTTGATGCCCACATAGATCAGGCTGTTGATGTAGCCCGAATACCAGGACTCGTCGGTGAAGATGGTCTTGTAGTTGTCCCACGTGAAATGCTGGGGAAAAAACGAGAACGTCGAGAGAATCTCCGCGTTGGTCTTGAAGCTCATGTTGACCATCCAGTAGATGGGCAACACGGCGAAGACCAGGTAGGCAACGAGAAAAATCGACCGCTTCTGGAAGCGCTTTTCATTCATGGCCGGCTCCTTCGTTGCTGGCGGTACCCACGCGCTGCATCCAGTTGTAGAGGATGAAGCACAGCAGCAGGATGATGAAGAAATAGATCAGCGAGAACGCTGCGGCAGGGCCCAGGTCGAACTGGCCCACGGCCTTGGTCGTCAAGTACTGGCTCAGGAACGTGGTGGCATTGCCCGGCCCGCCGCCGGTCAGCACGAACGGCTCGGTGTAGATCATGAAGCTGTCCATGAAGCGCAGCAGCACCGCAATCATCAGCACGCCACGCATCTTGGGCAGCTGGATGTAGCGGAACACCGCGAACTTGCTGGCGCCATCGATGCGTGCCGCCTGGTAGTACGCGTCGGGGATGGAGCGCAACCCGGCAAAGGCCAGCAGAGCGACCAGCGGCGTCCAGTGCCACACATCCATCAGCAGCACCGTGAGCCAGGCCTGCGTGGCGTTGCCGGTGTAGCTGTATTCGATGCCCACCTCTTGCAGCAGCCTGCCCATGAGGCCGATATCGGCACGGCCATAGATCTGCCAGATGGTGCCCACCACGTTCCAGGGGATCAGCAACGACAGCGCCACCACCACCAGCACGGCCGACGACTTCCAGCCCTGCGCAGGCATGGACAGCGCCAGCAGGATGCCCAGCGGAATCTCCACCGCCAATACGGCCAGCGAGAAGGTGAGCTGGCGCAGCAGCGCGGCGTGAAGTTCCTCGTCGCGCATCACCTGCACGAACCACTCGGTGCCCACGAACACGCGGCGCTCCGGGCTGATGATGTCTTGCACCGAGTAGTTCACCACCGTCATCAGCGGCAGGATGGCCGAGAAGGCCACACACAAAATCACGGGCAGGATCAGGAACCAGGCCTTCTGGTTCACGGGTTTGGTCGTGGTACTCATTGGAAACCTCCGTGCTGCGCACTGCGGTGCTGAGTGCTTTCGGGCGGCCGGGCGGCGCTCATGGGGCGACCTCCGCGGTCAGCAACTGCTCGTTCTGGTAGAAGCAGGTGTGGGTTCCCAGCACCTGCAGCCATGCCATGTCACCGGCCGATGGCAGCCGCGTCTCGGGCGTGAAGCGCGCCTTGACGGTGTGCTCGCCCACCTTGGCGGTCAGCATCTGGTAGGTGCCGATGTCCTGCACTTGCACCACCTTGCAAGGCAATGCGCCCGGCTGCTGCGGCTGGGCCAGCGCCAGGTATTCGGGCCGGATGCCGACCTGCACGGCACCATTCGGCAGCGCACGGCTCACGGGGCTGGCCAGGCGGTGCCCGGCCACGGTGAGACTGTCGCCCTCGCTGTGCGCAGGCAAAAAGTTCATGCCCGGCGAGCCAATGAAGTGCCCCACAAAAGTGTGCGCAGGCCGCTCGAACAAGGCATCGGCCGATCCCACCTGCACGGCCTTGCCGCGCGTCATCACCACCACCTGGTCGGCAAAGGTCAGCGCCTCCACCTGGTCGTGGGTCACGTAGATCAGCGTGAGCTTGAGTTCGTGGTGGATCTGCTTGAGCTTGCGGCGCAGCTGCCACTTGAGGTGCGGGTCGATCACCGTGAGCGGTTCGTCGAACAGCACGGCCGCCACATCGGCGCGCACCAGTCCACGGCCCAGCGAGATCTTCTGCTTGGCGTCGGCCGCGAGGCCTGCCGCGCGCTGGTTGAGCTGGCCGCTCATTTCCAGCATCTCGGCGATCACGCCCACACGCTGCTTGATCTGGTCCTCGGGCACCTTGCGGTTGCGCAGCGGGAAGGCCAGGTTCTCGGCCACCGTCATGGTGTCGTAGATCACCGGGAACTGGAACACCTGGGCGATGTTGCGCTCCTGGGGGCTGGCGCGCGTCACGTCACGCCCGTCAAACAGCACCTTGCCGTGCGACGGCACGAGCAGGCCCGACATGATGTTGAGCATGGTGGTCTTGCCACAGCCCGAGGGGCCGAGCAGCGCATAGGCACCACCGTCCTCGAACTCCATCTTCAAAGGCAGCAGCGCGTAGTCGCCGTCCTGCTGCGGGTTGGGCTTGTACGAATGCGCCAAGTCCAGGCTGATGCGGGCCATGTCAGCGCCCTCCTTGTGCAGTAGCGGGCCGT
The DNA here is from genome assembly GCF_052045435.1 of Acidovorax sp. 22279. Taxonomy (NCBI): domain Bacteria; kingdom Pseudomonadati; phylum Pseudomonadota; class Betaproteobacteria; order Burkholderiales; family Comamonadaceae; genus Acidovorax; species Acidovorax sp. 22279. Next base: position 99,177 of record NZ_JBQEOV010000005.1, on the reverse strand, counting down.
ACGGGCGCCCATGCCAGTCGGCCGTCGGCACCAAACACATAGACCTGGGCAGGGTCCAGGTGCAGCGTGATGGGCGTGCCCAGTTCAAAGTAATGCACACCGGTCAGCTGCGCCACCAGGTCACCCCAGGGTGTGGCCGCGTGCACAAAGGTGTCGGAGCCCGAAATTTCGGCCAGCTCGACCACTCCGCCCACGCTGATGTCACCCGGGCGGGCCACCACGCGCAGCGCACTGGCGCGCACGCCTGCCGTGAGCCCTGCCGCCGTGGCCACCCCTTGCGGCAGATGCACGGCCAGCTCCACCCCACCCTGCAGACGCACCCCGGAAGGGGCCGCCGAGGCAGCAATGAGGTTCATGGGCGGGTCGCTGAAAGCGCGCGCCACACGCAGCGAATTGGGGGAATGGAACACCTCGGCGGTGGGGCCGTACTGCAGCAGCTGACCTTCGTCGAGCACTGCGGTGTAGCCACCCAACAGCAGCGCCTCGCCCGGCTCGGTGGTGGCATAGACCACGGTGGACTGGCCGGCGGCAAACAACTGGGTCAACTCCTCGCGCAGTTCTTCACGCAGCTTGTAGTCCAGGTTCACCAGCGGCTCATCCAGCAGCATCAGCGGCGCACCCTTGGCCAGCGCACGCGCCAGCGCCACACGCTGCTGCTGCCCGCCGGAGAGTTCGGCCGGGTAACGATCCAGAAACATGTCGATGTGCAGGCGGCTCGCAATCTCACGCACCCTGGCGTCGATGTTCTTTTCACCGCGCAGCTTCAGGGGCGACGCAATGTTGGCCGCCACCTTCATCGAGGGGTAGTTGATGAACTGCTGGTAGACCATGGCCACATTGCGGTCGCGCACGGGCATGCCAGTCACATCCACACCATCGACCTTGACGGTGCCCGACGTGGGCGTATCCAGCCCGGCCATGATGCGCATCAGGCTGGTCTTGCCCGCCTGGGTCGCTCCCAGCAATACCGTCACGGCATTGGGCTGCAGCGACAGGTTCATGTCGTACAGCCAGGTCTGCGCCCCGACTTTTTTGCTGATGCTGTCCAACGCCAGCTGCATGAAGCATCCTCTTCCGGCCCTGAGGCCTGTGTGAAAGGGCTGCACACACGCACGGCAGCCCTCAAATTTCGATCTTTTTCATTTTTGTTCCTTTTTGTTCGAATCGAATCAAGGTTTACCCTTAATCAATTCGTTTTTGTTCGATTTACAGTCTTTAGCGTGCCACCGGGCACCAAAGCGAATGTTTCAGATTCGTTACGATTCGGTGACATAACACTGCGCACAACACCCCCACCGTGAACACCAATCCCCGCCAACTCCAACTCCTCGAAGAAGTGCGCGCGCGCAAGTCCGCCACGGTGGAACAACTTGCCGACACCCTGGGGGTCACGCTGCAGACGGTGCGCCGCGATGTGCAGCGCCTGGCGGAGTCGGGACTGCTCACGCGCTTTCATGGCGGCGTGCGCGTGCCCAGCTCCACGGTGGAGAATCTGGCCCACACCCAGCGCGAAAACCTGCATGCCGAAGGCAAAGCGCGCATTGCGCGCGCCGTGGCCGAACAGGTGCCCAACGACTGCTCGCTGATCCTGAACATCGGCACCACCACCGAGGCAATTGCCAAGGCGCTGCTGCACCACCGGGGCCTGCGCGTGATCACAAACAACCTCAACGTGGCCGCGATCCTGAGCGGCAACCCCGAGTGCGAGGTCATCGTGGCCGGCGGCGTGGTGCGCGCCCGTGACCGGGGCATCGTGGGCGAAGCGGCGGTGGACTTTATCCGCCAGTTCAAGGTGGACATTGCGCTCATCGGCATTTCGGGCATTGAGCCGGACGGGTCGCTGCGCGACTTCGACTACCGCGAGGTGAAGGTGGCGCAAACCATCATCGAGCACGCGCGCGAGGTCTGGCTGGCGGCCGACTTCAGCAAGTTCAACCGCCCGGCCATGGTGCAGCTGGCCACGCTGGCGCAGATCGACCGCCTGTTCACCGACACACCGCCGCCCGAGCCCTTCCCGGCCCTTCTGCAAGATGCTGAAGTCATCTGCACGGTAGCTGCATAGCTTCACCTATCCTTTGCCCTCATGACCTACCTGCTCGCTCTTGACCAAGGCACCTCCAGCTCCCGCAGCATCGTTTTTGACGAAGGCGGCCACATCGTGGCGCAGGCGCAGCTGGAGCTGCCGCAGATCTACCCCCAGCCCGGCTGGGTGGAGCACGACCCGCTGGAGATCTGGCGCACCCAGCTCGCCACCGCACGCGATGCGCTGGCCAAGGCGGGCATTGCGGCCAGCGACATACGCGCTGTCGGCATCACCAACCAGCGCGAAACCACCGTGCTGTGGAACCGCCAGACCGGGCAGCCCGTGCACCACGCCATCGTGTGGCAGGACCGGCGCGCCGAACCCGCCTGCGCCCAGCTGCGCGAACAAGGCCATGCCGCCACCATCCAGGCCAAGACCGGCCTGCTGGTGGACGCCTACTTCTCCGGCACCAAACTGCAGTGGATGCTGGACCATGTGCCCGGCGCGCGGCAAGCGGCCGAGCGCGGCGAGCTGGCCTTTGGCACGGTGGACAGCTGGCTGATGTGGAAGCTCACCCACGGCAAAGTGCACGTGACAGATGTGAGCAACGCCTCGCGCACCATGCTGTTCAATGTGCACACCAACCAGTGGGACGACGAGCTGCTGGCGCTGCTGCGCATTCCCAAGGCGCTGATGCCCGAGGTGTTGCCGTCCAGCGCCCACTTTGGCGACATCGCGGCCGACCTGCTGGGCCACGCCATCCGCATTGGCGGCGTGGCGGGCGACCAGCAAAGCGCGCTGTTCGGCCAGGCCTGCTTCACCGCCGGCATGGCCAAGAACACCTATGGCACGGGCTGCTTCATGCTCATGCACACGGGCGGCACGTTCCAGACATCGCAAAACGGCCTGCTCACCACCAGCGCAGCGCAGGCGACGGCGCAACCTGAATTTGCGATGGAAGGCAGTGTGTTTGTCGGCGGCGCGGTGGTGCAGTGGCTGCGCGACGGCCTGCGCGCCATCTCCACCAGCAACGAGGTGGAGTCACTGGCCCAAAGCGTGCCCGATTCGGGCGGCGTGATGATGGTGCCCGCCTTCACCGGCCTGGGCGCCCCGTACTGGAAGCCTGACGCACGCGGCACCATCACGGGCCTCACGCGTGGCACCACGCTGGGCCACATCGCGCGCGCGGCGCTCGAAAGCATTGCCTACCAGAGCGCCGCCCTGCTGCTGGCCATGAGCCGCGACGCCGTGGCCGCTGGCGGCGCCCCGGTGAGCGAGCTGCGTGTGGACGGCGGCGCCTGCATCAACGACTTGCTGATGCAGTTCCAGGCCGACCTGCTGGGCATCCCGGTGGTGCGGCCTGCAGTCATCGAGACCACTGCTTTGGGCGCAGCCTACCTGGCAGGGCTGTCGAGCGGCGTGTACCGCAGCACGGATGAACTCTCGCGGCTGTGGCGCGCCGACCGCCGCTTTGTGCCCACGCTCGGCAGCGCGCGTGCGCAGGAGCTGATGGCGAACTGGGAACACGCCGTGCGCCAAACTGTTGCAGAGTAGCCCCCCTGAGTCGCCTTCGGCGCCTTCCCCCCGCTCTCGCATCGCTGCGCGTTGCGAGCGGGGGACGCTCCCAGCGCCCCTACCTGGGAATGCTGGCGGCCCTTGCGCGGGAGCACTGGCATGGGCCGCGCCAGTTGCGCAGGCCATTCGGACAATCACAGGTCTCCGGCGCTACCATCGGCTCTCCCTTTCCAGCCTGCCCGCAAAATGACCTCCCCCGCTCCAGCCACAGCAAACCCCTCCCTCCCCACCATCGCCTTCATCGGCGGCGGCAACATGGCCAGCGCCATCATCGGCGGGCTGATCCGCCAGGGCCACCCGGCCAGCCAGATCGAGGTGGTCGAGCCCTACGCCCCCACGCGCGAGGCGCTGCTCAAGAACTTTGGACTCACGGCGCAGCCCGAGGCGGGCGCTGCACTGCAGCGCGCCAGCATCGTGGTCTGGGCGGTCAAGCCCCAGACCTTCAAGGACGCCGCCGCGCAGGCCAAGGCGCATACCCAGCAGGCCCTGCACCTGAGCGTGGCGGCGGGCATCCGCTCGGACAGCATCGCCCAGTGGCTGGGCACCGAGCGCATCGTGCGCACCATGCCCAACACGCCCGCGCTGGTGGGCAAGGGCATGAGCGCGATCTACGCACGCCCCGCCGTGACCAGCGCCGAGCGCCAGAGCGTGGAGGCCATCATGGCGTCCACCGGCGAATTCCTGTGGGTGGAGAGCGAGACCCAGCTGGACGCTGTCACCGCCCTGTCGGGCTCGGGCCCGGCCTATGTGTTCTATTTCCTCGAAGCCATGACGCGCGCCGGTGTGGGCATGGGCCTGACCGAAGCGCAGGCGCACCAGCTGGCCGTGGGCACCTTTGTGGGCGCCTCGGAGCTGGCCCGCCGCTCGGACGAGCCCCCAGCCGTGCTGCGTGAACGCGTCACCTCCAAGGGCGGCACCACCTATGCCGCCCTGCAGTCGATGGAAGCCAGCAGCGTGTCGCAGGCGTTCGAGGCCGCCATGCGCGCTGCCGAAAAGCGTGCCAACGAACTCGGCAACGAGTTCGGATCTTAATGTTTTGGGGCGGTAGCGCTAGTCGATCAAGCGCTGACCGCTATTAATTTGTGAGCGCCGCCCGCACCAGATAGCTGCCCGCAATGCCCGCAAACACCGTGGCGCCCAGCCAGTGGTTGATGCGGAACGCCTTGAAGCAGCCCTCGCGGGTGCGGGTGCGGATCAGGGTGAAGTGCCACACGGCCTGGGCCAGCGCCGCCGCAAGCGCTACATAAAATATAGCACCCAAGGCATACGGTTGTAGCGCTACCGCCCAAATACCCAAGAAAAGCAGATAAAACACCACGATGGCGGCCACATCCAGCCGCCCGAGGGTGATGGCCGAGGTCTTGATGCCTATCTTGAGGTCGTCGTCCCGGTCCACCATGGCGTATTCGGTGTCGTAGGCCAGCACCCAGAACATATTGCCCAGCCACATCCACCACGCCACCGCAGGCACGCTGCCCTGCACGGCGGCAAACGCGATGACGATGCCGAAGTTGAACGCAATACCCAGCACCGCCTGGGGCATGGAGATGATGCGCTTGGTGAACGGGTAGGCAATGGCCACCAGCACGGCGGGCACCGACCAGGCGATGGCGGCGGTGTTGGTGGTGAGCACCAGGCCAAACGACACCAGCGCCAGCACCGCGCCCAGGCCCAGCGCCTCCTTCACCGACACCGCACCGGTGGTGACCGGGCGCTGCGCCGTGCGCTTGACGTGTTTGTCAAAGTCGCGGTCGGCCACGTCGTTCACACAGCAGCCCGCGCTGCGCATGAGGATGGTGCCCAGCACAAACACCGTCAGCAGGTGCCAGCCCGGGAAGCCGTCGGCCGCAATCCACAGCGCGCTCAGCGTGGGCCACAGGCACACCAGCCAGCCAGCGGGGCGGTCCCAGCGGATCAGGTCGAGATAGAGCGAAAAACTGCTGCGGGGGGAAACAGGGGACGACGACATGATGGGACCATTACAAGAGCAGGCTCCGCAGCAAGACGCTGCAGCGGGTGGCGGGCCACGGGCGCACAGAATGTAGCAGCAGCGCCGCGACTGGGGCACGCATCACCGGGGCCAGGTAACAGCCCCAGCGCGAGCACAAAACCCGTTAAAGTCTCCGCTCGTTCCCCCAACGCACCGCCCCCTGGGGCACCAACGCATGCCCCATACATCGACCTCCCAGGCCGCCACGCGTTTTGCTGTCCCCCGCGGAATGCTGGTGGGCTTTGTGATTGCTGCCCTCGCCACGGTGCTGATCGCGCTGGTGAACTTCCGCACCGCCCAGGTGCGCGCGCAAGCGGTGGAAGCCATGGACGAAACCACGGTGACCATGCGCCACCTCAACCTGTTCGTGTCCTCGCTGAAAGACGCCGAGACCGGGCAACGCGGCTATCTGCTCACGGGGGACGACACCTATCTGCAGCCCTACAACCTGTCCCTGGGCGCCATGGAGCGCAACATGGCGCGCCTCAAGGAGCTGACGAATGACAGCGCCGTGCAGCGCCGCCTCGTCGTGCAGATCGACGACCTGCGCCACGAAAAACTGCGCGAGCTGGGCGAGACCATTGAACTGCGCCGTTCAAAGGGCCAGGAGGCCGCCGTGGCCGTAACCCGCAGTGATGCCGGCAGGGTGCTGATGGACCGCATCCGCGACCTGGCATCGGACCTGTCCACGCTGCTGAACCAGCAGCTGGAAAGTGACCGCAAGCAGTGGGTAGAGGCCGCCTCGATGTCCACCTACTACTCCTGGGGCGGCTCGTTCGTGCTGCTGGTGCTCATCTGCCTGTCGGCTGCCGCCAATGCACGGGAGTACCGCCTCAAGGCGCAGCAGTCCTGGGTCGCGGCCGGCCTCAACGGGCTGAGCCAGCGCATCCAGGGCGACCACCGGCTGGAGGACCTGGGCCAGCTCACGCTCGAATACCTGGCGCAATACCTGCGCGCGGCCGTGGGGGCAGGCTATGTGGCCGACTGCAACGGCGCGCTCACCCTGTTTGGTGGCTACGCCCTGCCCCGCGAGCGGCTGGAGCAGCGCCTGCTGCCCGGCGAAGGCCTGGTGGGCCAGGTCGCGCGCTCGCGCCAGATGCTGCATGTGCGCGATGTGCCCGCCGGGCACCTGATGGTGTCGTCCAGCACCGGCCAGTCCGCGCCAACCGAGCTGCTGCTGGCCCCCGCCATCGAGAACGGCGAAGTGTTTGCCGTGATCGAGCTGGGCTTTCATCGCCCCCTGACCGAGCCTGAGCGCACCCTGATGGAACGCGCCTCGAGCATTCTGGCGGTGGCGATCCGCGCTGGGATTGACCGCAACCGCCTGGAAGCCTTGCTGGAAGAAACCCAGCGCCAGTCCGAGGAGCTGCAGACCCAGCAAGAAGAGCTGCGTGTGAGCAACGAGGAGCTGGAGCAGCAAAGCCGCATCCTGCAAGAGTCGCAGGCCCAGATGGAGGTGCAGCAGACCGAGCTGGAGCAGACCAACGCCCACCTGGAGGCGCAGACCCAGCAGCTGGAATACCAGCGCGAGCAACTGCTGCGCGCCCAAAGCGCCATGACGGACAAGGCGCGCGAACTGGAGCTGGCCAGCCAGTACAAGAGCGAGTTCCTGGCCAACATGAGCCACGAGCTGCGCACACCGCTCAACTCCACCCTGATCCTCGCCAAACTGCTGTCCGACAACAAGCCAGGCAACCTGAGCGCCGAACAGGTGAAGTACGCGCAGACCATCTACGCGGCGGGCAACGACCTGCTGGCACTCATCAACGACATCCTCGACCTGTCCAAGATCGAAGCCGGCCAGGCCACCGTGTCGGTGGAAACGGTGACGCTGTCCAGGGCCCTGCAAACCCTGATCGACCCGCTGCGCCCGCTGGCGCAAGAAAAGGGCCTGACGTTCACTGCCACCGTCGCGCCCGACGCACCCGCCACGCTGGACACCGACCCGCAGCGCCTGGGGCAGGTGCTCAAGAACCTGCTGTCCAACGCGCTCAAGTTCACCGAGAAGGGCTCGGTGGCGCTGCATGTGTCGCGCAACCCGGACGACACCCTGTCGTTTGCCGTCAAGGACACGGGCATCGGCATTCCGGCACACCAGCAGGAACTGATCTTCGAAGCCTTCCGCCAGGCCGATGGCAGCACCCACCGCAAGTACGGCGGCACGGGCCTGGGCCTGTCGATCTCGCGCGATCTGGCTCAGCTGCTGGGTGGGTCCATCCACGTGCACAGCACGCCGGGCGAGGGCAGCGTCTTCACCCTGGTGTTGCCCCAGAAGCTGGCGCCTTCGTCGCCTGAAGCTGAATCCGCAATGCCGCTGGCGGCGCCTGCGCCAGCCCACGCGACGGCACCGGTCGTCGCACCGGCTCCTTCGGCCCACGCGTTGCCATCCGTGGCGGCCCCCACCGCACCCGTAGCCCCGCGCCGCGCGAGCGCGCGCAGCATTCTGGTGATTGAGGACGACGTGCGCTTTGCGCAGATCCTGAGCGACCTGGCCGGTGAGATGGATTTTGACTGCCACCTGGCCCACAACGCGGCCGACGGCCTGGCCTATGCGATACACAGCCTGCCCAGCGCCATCGTGCTGGACGTGAACCTGCCCGACTTCTCGGGCCTGGGCGTGCTCGACCAGCTCAAGCGCAACCCGGCCACGCGCCACATTCCGGTGCACGTGGTCTCGGTGGCCGACTACTCGCAAGAGGCCTTGGGCCGGGGCGCCGTGGGCTACGCCCTCAAGCCCGTCAAGCGCGACGAACTGGTGCATGCCCTGCAGCGCCTGGAAGCCAAGTTCACCCAGAACCTGCGGCGCGTGCTGGTGGTGGAAGACGACGAACGCCAGCGCGAGAGCGTGCGCCACCTGCTCACCAACGACGACGTGGAGATTGTGGGCGCCGGCACGGCAGCCGAGGCGCTGGCGCACCTGCGCGGCTCCACCTTTGACTGCATGGTGATGGACCTGAACCTGCCCGACCTGAGCGGCTACGAATTGCTGCAGCAGATGACGGAGCAGGACGGCGTCTCCTTCCCGCCCGTCATCGTGTACACAGGCCGCGCCCTGTCGCGCGACGAGGAGCAGCAGCTGCGCCGGTTCTCCAAGTCCATCATCATCAAGGACGCCCGCTCCCCCGAGCGACTGCTCGACGAGGTCACGCTGTTCCTGCACCAGGTGGAGTCGGAGCTGTCGGCAGAGCATCGCCAGATGCTGCAGGTGGCCCGCAACCGCGAGACTGCCCTGGAAGGCCGCAACGTGCTGGTGGTGGAAGACGATGTGCGCAACGTGTTTGCGCTCTCCAGCATCCTGGAGCCCACCGGCATCCACGTGGAGATCGCGCGCAACGGCCGGGAGGCCCTGCAGGCGCTGGAGCGCGCCGGCAGCGGCGGCCACCCCGCGATTGACCTGGTGCTGATGGACATCATGATGCCGGAGATGGACGGCTACACCGCCATGCGCGAGATCCGCAACCGCCCTGAGTGGCGCCGCCTGCCCATCATCGCGCTGACCGCCAAGGCCATGAAGGACGATCAGGAAAAATGCCTGGCCGCCGGGGCCAATGACTACATCGCCAAGCCGCTGGACGTGGAGAAGCTGCTGTCCCTGGTGCGGGTGTGGATGCCCAAGTAGGCCCCGCCATGCCCCATCGCAAGGCCCGCACCGCAGACATCGAGCAGCGCCTGCTGATCGATGCCATCTACCACCGCTACCACTACGACTTCCGGGGCTACGCACAGGCGTCGCTCAAGCGGCGGCTGGCGTCGGCGCTGGTGCAGTTCGACTGCAAGACGCTGTCACAGCTGCAGGACCGCGTGCTGCACGAGCCCGCCGTGTTCCCTGCGCTGCTCGAATACCTCACCGTGCAGGTGAGCGACATGTTCCGCGATCCCAGCTACTTCCAGGCGCTGCGCCAGGAGGTGGTGCCACTGCTGCGCACCTACCCTTCGCTCAAGGTCTGGGTGGCCGGGTGCAGCGCGGGAGAAGAGGTGTATTCGCTGGCCATCCTGCTGCAGGAAGAAGGCCTGCTGGACCGCACGCTGATCTACGCCACGGACATCAACCCACACGCGCTGCGCGCCGCCGAGGCGGGTGTGTTCGACCTGTCCCGGGTGCCCGCCTTCACCGAGAACCATGCGCGCTCCGGCGCCCGCAGCTCGTTGTCGGACTACTACGCTGCCGGCTATGGCCGCGTGGTGTTCGACAAGGGCTTGCGCGAGCACATGGTGTTCTCTGACCACAGCCTGGCCACCGACAGCGTGTTTGCCGAGGTCCATCTGGTGTCCTGCCGCAATGTGCTCATTTACTTCGAGCGCGACCTGCAGAACCGTGCACTCGGGTTGTTCCGCGAGTCGCTGTGCCACCGGGGCTTCCTGGGCCTGGGCTCCAAGGAGTCATTGCGGTTTTCTGCGCACACCGATGCCTTCGAGGACTTCGTGCTGGAGGACCGCATCTACCGAAAAAAGGCTGGACTATGACCAGCCCCGCGCTGGCGCCAAGGCCATCGCCACCGGGGGGCTACCACGCCGTCGTAGTGGGTGGCTCTTCGGGCGGTATTGATGCCCTCTTGCATCTGCTGCCCGCGCTGCCCGCCACACTGCAGGCCGCGGTTCTGGTCGTGCTGCACCTGCCCCGAGACCGGCGCAGCCTGCTGGTGGACATCTTCCAGCCCCGCTGCGCCCTGGCGCTGCGCGAGGCGCAGGACAAGGACGCCATCACGCCAGGCTCGGTCAGCTTTGCGCCTCCGGACTACCACCTGCTGGTCGATGCCGGGCCCCGGGGCCCGCATGTGGGGCTGTCGCTGGACGCCCCTCTGCATTTTTCCCGCCCCTCCATCGACGTGCTGTTCGAATCGGCGGCAGACCACTACGGCCCCCGGCTGGTGGGCATCCTGCTGTCGGGCGCCAACGAAGACGGTGTGCACGGCCTGCAAGCCATTCAGGCGGCGGGCGGCCTCACGATCGTGCAAGACCCCGCCAGCGCCAGCATGCCCACCATGCCGCAGGCGGCCATCGCGGCCTTGGCGGTTGACCACATCCTGCCCCCTGAAGGCATTGCCAGGCTGCTGGTGGACCTGCACCGCCGCCAGCAGCTTTGATACGGGCATATGCGTCCTTCCTTGAGAACCCCATCCACCCTCCCCACCGCCCATGCCCCAGACCGACCGCACCAAATGCCTGCTCGTTGACGATGTCGAGGAAAACCTGATCGCCCTGGAGGCGCTGCTGCAACGCGACGGGCTGGACATCCTCAAGGCCCAGTCGGGCCCCGAGGCCCTGGAACTGCTGCTGGCGCATGACGACGTGGCCCTGGCCTTGCTGGACGTGCAGATGCCCGACATGAACGGCTTCGAGCTGGCGGAACTGATCCGGGGCAGCGAGCGCACCCGGCACATCCCGCTCATCTTCATGACGGCGGGCTCACGCGAGCAGAACTGGCAGTTCCGGGGGTACGAGAGCGGGGCGGTGGACTTTCTCTACAAACCCATCGACCCGCACATGCTCACCAACAAGGCAAGCGTGTTCTTTGAACTGCACCGGCGCAAGCAGGCGCTGGCGCACGAGCTGCGCGCGCGCACTGAGGCCTTGCGCATCAACGAAATGTTCATGGCAGTGCTGAGCCACGACCTGCGCACACCGCTGCAGTCCATCGTCGCGGCGGCCACCGTGCTCAAGCGCCAGCCGCCCCCCGACAAAGCGGTGCTCATGGCCGACCGGGTGCTGGGCGCCAGCCAGCGCATGGGCCACATGATCGAAGACCTGCTGGACGTGACCCGCATCCGCCAGGCGGGTGGGCTGGCACTTCAGCTGGGCCCTGCCCACATGCAGGCGCTGGTGCAGCGCACGCTGGACGAGGTGGCCACCAGCCACCCGGAACGCCCCATCGATTCCACCCTGCAGGGAGACCTTGCAGGCACCTGGGATGCGGAGCGCCTGTGCCAAGTGGTCACCAATCTGGTCGGCAATGCACTGCACCACGGCAGCGCCGACCACCCCGTACGGATTGCGGTGGACGGGACCCGCCCCGAGCAGATAAGCATCACGGTGGCCAACGGCGGCACCATCCCCCCCGAGCTGTTACCGCATTTGTTCGACCCTTTCCGGGGAGGAGAACGCGAGCCTGGCCGCCACCAGGGTCTGGGGCTGGGGCTTTTTATTGCACACCAGATCGTGCGGACCCACCGTGGAACCATCGAAGCCAGGTCGCAAGACAATGTCACCACCTTCCAAGTAACACTGCCGCGCCATTCGCCAGCGCGCCCGCACCGCAGTTGACCATGCCAAGCGAGCCCAGCCAGCGTGCCAACCAGCAGACAAGCCGCCCACCGGAAGCCGTGAAGGCGCTACCAGGGTGATGTGACAGGGGGGGAGACGAACCGCGAGCGGGCCGTGCCCGCAAGCGTCAGCCGGCGGCCGAGGCCAGCGCGCTTTGGATGGAATCGAGCAGCTGCTCCAGCTCTTCCAGTTCGAAGGGTTTGAGCAAGGCGCGCACGTTCGGCCCCCAATTGCTCGGATGGCTGCCCAGTTCATACCCGGAACACAGCACCACCCAGCGCTGCGGATCATCTGCCAGCAGTTGGCGGGCCAGATCCGTGCCCGAAAGGCCGGGCAGGCTGACATCGGTCACCAGCACGTCAAAGGGGTCGCCAGCATCCAGCGCCAGCGCCTCTTCGGCAGAGGCGCAGGGCGTGACCGTCCGGCCTTCGCCTTCCATGAGCATGCCGATGGTCTCGCGCAGCTCCGGGTTGTCTTCAACGTACAGGATTCGCATACATCACAGGGAGTTGATCCGCCATGCCGTCCTGCGGAAAGGGAGCATGACCAAAACCCGCATCATGCGCAGGCGACCGTGCTGCGCCGTGTAGGACAAGGCGCTATTCTGCGCGCCTGTGCCATCTCCGCCGCGCGCAGCCGGGCCGTGCGTCGGCCGACGCGCGCAGGGGAAGGAGAGCCCTTTTATTCTTCCAGCAGCGAGCGCAGCATCCACGCCGTCTGTTCGTGCACCGTGAGGCGCTGGGTCAGCAGGTCGGCCGTGGGCTCGTCGCTGGCCTTGTCGGCCAGGGGGAACAGGCTGCGCGCCGTGCGGGCCACGGCTTCGTGGCCCTCAACCAGCACACGCACCATGTCCAGCGCCTTGGGGGGCTTGGCGGGGGCGTCGGGTACCGTCGCCAGCTTGCCAAACTCGGCATAAGAACCTGGTGCCACATGGCCCAGCGAGCGGATGCGCTCGGCAATCGGATCCACCGCGTTCCACAGTTCTGTGTACTGCGCCATGAACATGGTGTGCAGGGTGTTGAACATGGGGCCCGTGACGTTCCAGTGGAAGTTGTGGGTGGTGAGGTACAGCGTGTAGGTGTCGGCCAGCAGGCGCGACAGGCCCTGAGCAATGGCAGCGCGATCCTTGTCGCTGATGCCGATGTTGATACTGGGGGCAGAGGGTTTGCCGGATGCGGCTTTGCCAGGAGCTTTGGCCATGGGGAGGTTCCTTCCGTGCGGAGAACATGAAACACCCCGCGCTGTGCGGGGTCCTCAAATACTGTAGCGCAAGCGACTGGTCCCCCATGTCAGCCAAGGCCGATGCCTTGCACCTGGGTCAAGAAAACGCAAGCGGAGCCAAGCCCCACAGGCTTATTGCATGTGCGGCAAGTTGCCAATGCGCACCAGCATTTCGGTGAACATCTGCATGTCGGCATCCAGGTCCGCCACTTCCTTGAACTCCTTGGCATTGTGGGCGGTGTACTTCTTGCCAGGCATGGCAGGGCCAAAGTTGATGGCGTTGGGCATCAGCTTGGCGGTGGTGCTGCCGGCCGTGGGCGCGGGCTTGGCTTCGAGGCCGGTGGTGTCGCCAAAAGTGTTGAGCAACGTGGCCAGCCAGGCGCCCTTGGGGTCGCGGGCCATCCAGTTGCCTTGGTTGTGGTCCACCTCCACCGCCACACCCGCCTGGGCGCCCCAGGCCTTGATGCGTTCGGTGGTGGCTTTGGCCAGTGCTTCGGGCGTGTTGCCACGGGGCATGCGCACGTTCACCAGCACATCGACCTTGCCATCCTTTTCGCGGATGAGGTTGGGAGACATCGTGAGCGGGCCCATGAAGTCATCGCTGTAGGCCAGCCCCATCGTACGACCCAGGTAGTCGGTGCCATACAGGTCTGTGAGGTAACGCACGGCCTGCGCGTAGCCGTTGGGGGCCAGCACTAGGCCCGACTCCTTGAGGAACAGCGCCAGGCGCGGCAGCGGGTTCACGCCTTCTTCGGGGCGCGAGCCGTGGGCCGATGCGCCCGTGACCTTGACCAAGATGTCTGCGCCTTCACGCGCCACATCGATGCTGAACTTGCCGCCCTGGCTGGTGTATTTGCCGATAAAGGCGTCCTTGCCAGCGCTGAGCTGGCGGGTGGTGGCATCGGCGTTGCCGCCACGCAGGCGGGCCGTGGCCGTCTGGGGCACGGCGTTGGCCGATGCGGCGCCCGCCATGGCCACGATGGTGGGCTGGTTGCCTGCCGCGGCGCCCAAGGCAAAGGTGGTGCGCAGCGCACCCGAGCCCTTCTCGGCCACCACCGCAGGATATTTGCTATCGAGCACGATGTTGTACTCAGGCAGCGAGGTCTTGGCGCGGTAGTACTTCATCGCGTCGCCACCGGTTTCTTCGGTGGTTTCGATCATGAGTCGGATGGTGCGCGCCAGCGGCAGGCCGCTGTCCTTGACGGCCTTCATCGCAAACAGCACCGTGGCGATGGAGCCCTTGTCGTCAATGGAGCCCCGGCCATACAGGTTGCCGCCCACGCGGGTCAGCTGGAAGGGGTCAAGCTTCGTGCCATCGTCCAGCACCCATTCGTCGGCCACCACGGGTACCACGTCGGCATGGGTGAGGATGCCGAATTCTTCGGGGCCACTGCCGGGCAGCTTCACTTCAAAGATGCGGTTATCCACATTGCGGTACTGCAGGCCAAAGTCCTTGGCCATCCCTTCGACCAAGGCACCGAACGCGATGATGTGCTTGTCCTCGTGCGGCGGCACCTTGTCGGCCCGCACCGTGGGAATGGCCACCATCTTCGCCGTGGCGTCGATCACCGCCGCCTGGTTGCGCAAGCGGTTGTGCAGACCCAGCAAGCGGCTGATGTTGACCAGGTCATCACCCACCAAAGGCTTGTGCGCCAGGTAAGCCGACACGGCGGTCTGCAGCTGCGGCTGCATCTGTGCAGCCAGCGCCAGGAACTGTCGGAAGTCCGCTGCGGCAGCGGCGGCAGGCGCGGCCGCAATGCGGTCGAGCGCAGGCTTCTTCAGCGTCTGGGCTACGGTTGGGGGGGTGGGGGTGGAGCAAGCCGTCAGGGCGGCAACCAGCGTGGCGGTGAGCCAAAGCGTCTTCATAGGAACCTCTTGTGGGGGCAAAGGCACCGACCGCCGATGGGCAGAGGGCGCCGTGGAGCAGGGCCTGCCCGGGCCGGGTGGACCTGCGCAGGGGCGGCGGGAGTGTAGCGCCGATTCCAGGAAGCGAATCAGTGCCCAGCAGCCGTTCAGGACAGTCGCGTCACGCCTGGCAGCTCGCACGCATAGATGGCGTTGCGCAGGGCGGCAATGGCTTCGTAGCGCGTGAAGCTGCGGCGCCACGCCAGCACCACGCGGCGCACGGGCGGCGGGCCACCGTCTTCCTCACGGATGGGCAGGTAGCGGATGTAGGTCTCGTCGCTCTTGCGGCGGCGCGACACCGTGAGCAACGCATCGCGCGGCACCGACAGGCGTGGCACCAGCGTCACCCCCATGCCGGCGGCCACCATGTGCTTGATGGTCTCCAGTGATGAGCCCTCAAACGACTTGCGGATGCCCTCGGCGTTGCTCGCAAAGCGCGCAAACTCGGGGCACACCTCCAGCACATGGTCCCGGAAGCAATGGCCCGCCCCGAGCAGCAGCATGGTCTCGTTTTTCAGCTCGGCAGCCGTGACCGACTTCTTGGCCGCCAAGGGGTGCGTGCTGGGCACGGCCGCCATGAAGGGCTCGTCATACAGCGGCGCCATGGCCAGGCCGGTGTCGGGGAAAGGCTCGGCCAGGATGGCGCAGTCGATCTCGCCCGTGCGCAGCATCTCCAGCAGCTTGACGGTGAAGTTCTCCTGCAGCATCAGCGGCATCTGCGGGGTGCGCGTGATGGACTGGCGCACCAGCTCGGGCAGCAGATAGGGCCCGATGGTGTAGATCACGCCCAGCGTGAGCGGCCCGGCCAGCGGGTCCTTGCCGCGCTTGGCGATTTCCTTGATGGCCGCGGCCTGCTCCAGCACGCTTTGCGCCTGGCGGACAATGTCCTCGCCCAGCGGGGTCACCGTGACTTCGCCCGCGCTGCGCTCGAACAGCTTCACGTCCAGCTCTTCTTCCAGCTTCTTGATGGCCACCGAGAGCGTGGGTTGCGACACATAGCAGGCGTCGGCCGCATGGCCAAAGTGCTTCTCGCGGGCCACCGCAACGATGTACTTGAGTTCGGTGAGGGTCATGGTGTGTTCCTGCGGGCCACGTCAGTGTCGTTCTGAGCGTCTCATGCCTTGAGATAGTCCGATTTTCCACCCAACCAGCGCGCCACGTGTTTGGCGGCCAATTCCGGGTAGCGGTCCAGCATCTGGGGGGCCAGCTCGCGCGCCCATTCCAGCAGATGGGTGTCGGTCGCCAGGTCGGCAAACCGCAGCAGCGCATCGCCCGACTGGCGGGCGCCCAGAAACTCGCCGGGGCCCCGGATCTCCAGGTCGCGCCGGGCAATCTCGAAGCCATCGTTGGTCTCTGCCATGGCGCGCAGGCGCTCCTTGGCGGTTTCACCCACGCGGCCGCTGTCGTTGGTGGCGTACAGCAGCACACAGGCCGAGGCCGCCGCGCCGCGCCCCACGCGGCCGCGCAGCTGGTGCAGCTGCGAGAGGCCAAAACGCTCGGCATGTTCAATGACCATGAGCGAGGCGTTGGGCACGTCCACGCCCACCTCGATCACGGTGGTGCTGACCAGCACGCCCATCTGGCCACTGGTGAAGAGCGCCATCACGGCCTTCTTCTCGGCGGTGGGCATGCGCGAGTGCAGCAGGCCGACCATGCAGCCCGGCAAGGCCTCGCTCAGGTCGGCGTGTGTGGCGGTGGCGTTGGAGAGGTCCAGCGCCTCGCTCTCTTCGATCAGCGGGCACACCCAGTACACCTGCCGCCCGGCCTCCACCTGCGCACCGATGCGTTCGATCACTTCGTCCTTGCGGCTGTCGGCAATCAGCTTGGTCACGATGGGCGTGCGGCCTGGCGGCAGCTCGTCGATCACCGACACATCCAGGTCCGCGTAGTAGCTCATGGCCAAGGTGCGCGGGATGGGCGTGGCGCTCATCATGAGCATGTGCGGCTCCATGCCGTGGGCCGCCAACTTTTGCCGCAAGGCCAGCCGCTGCGCCACGCCAAAGCGGTGTTGCTCGTCGATGATGGCCAGCGCCAGGTTCTTGAACTGTACCTGGTCCTGGATCACGGCGTGCGTGCCCACCACCAGCGCCGCCTCGCCGCTGGCCACCAGCGCCAGCATGGCAGTACGGTCCTTCTTCTTTTGCCCGCCCACCAGCCAGGCCACCTTGCGGCCGTGTGCGGCCAGCAGCGGTTCGAGCCAGCCGATCATCTTGGCAAAGTGCTGCTCGGCCAGGATTTCGGTGGGTGCCATCAGCGCGCACTGCCAGCCCGCGTCCATGGCCAGGCAGGCGGCCAGGGCCGACACCACGGTTTTGCCCGAACCCACATCGCCCTGCAGCAGACGGTGCATGGGCACCTGGCGGGCCAGATCGGCCGCAATCTCTTCGCCCACGCGGCGCTGGGCCGCCGTCAGGTCAAACGGCAATACGCCCATCAACTGTTCGTGCAATGGCAAGGCGCCGTCGGCGCTGCGCCGGGGCCGCAGCACCGGCGCGCGCAGCATGTCGCGTTCGCGCCGCGACTGCTGCTGGGACAGCTGCTGGGCCAGCAACTCCTCCGCCTTCAACCGCTGCCAGGCGGGGTGGCTCTGGTCCTCCAGCGTGGACAGCGCCACATCGGGCGTGGGATGGTGCAAAAAAGTGAGCGCCTCGCGCAAGCTGAACCTGCGCTGCAGGCCATTGGGGCCATAAGCCCGGGCCATCGGTGGCTCTGTGCCGGGTGGCAGGGTGTCCGACAAATCCACCCGCGTCAGCGCACTGACGACGGCCCGGCGCAGGTAGGGCTGGGGCAGTCCGGCGGTGGTGGGGTAGACGGGCGTGAGAGCGGCGGGCAACTCGCCACCCGCCACGCGGAAGGCGGGGTGCAGCATCTGCCGCCCCCAGAAGCCGCCTTTGACCTCGCCCCGAATGCGCAGGCGCGCGCCCACGGCCAGGGTCTTCTGGTGCGACGGGTAGAAGCTGAAAAAGCGCAGCTCACAACTGCCGGTGTCATCCTCTACCTGCACCAGCAGCTGGCGGCGGGGGCGCAGTTGCACCTCGCTGGCAGTGACCGTGGCCTCGATCTGCACCGTTTGGCCGTCGCGCGCGTTGGCCAGCGGGGTGATGCGGGTTTCATCCTCATAGCGCAAGGGCAGGTGCAGGGCCAGGTCGATATCGCGGCGCAGGCCCAGTTTTTGCAACGCCTTCTGCGCCACCGAGGCCGCACCCTGGCCACGCGCGGCCGGGACGGCGGAGCGCGCAGTGGGTTTGGCGGGAGCAGGGGCGGCAGCGGGCATGGAGAGCAATTTGCTAGGGAAAACGAGCGGAGATCGCAGCCCGAAAAGGCTACCATGGTTACCATTGCTAACGCCTGATCACGGCGTGTTTTCGAGTCCGGGGCCCCGTCATGCTCAAGCGCATTCAAATCCAACACCTGACCCTGGGCATGTACCTGCATGAGTTTTGCGGCTCGTGGATGGAGCACCCCTTCTGGCGGGCCAAGTTCCTGCTCAAGGACCCCAAGGACCTCGCCCGCATCCAGGCCACCGCCATTCAGGAAATCTGGATCGACACTGACAAGGGCCTGGATGTGGCCGCAGGCACGGCGTCGATGTCGCGCGAAGAGGTGGATGCGCAGATCGAGACCGACTTCAGCCGCCTGGAGGACCTGCCCCCCATCAAGGTGACGCTGCCCTCACCCCCTCCTCCCCCCAAGCGAGACCGCCAACCGGCGGACATGCACAGCGAACTGAGGATGGCCGCCGCCATCTGCGTCAAGTCCAAGGAAGCGGTGGTCTCGATGTTCAACGAGGCCCGCATGGGCCGCGCAGTGGACTCGGCCAGTGCACAGAGCCTGGTGGAAGAAATCTCCGACTCCGTCACCCGCAACCCCGGCGCACTCATCAGCCTCGCGCGGCTGAAGACGGCCGACGACTACACCTACATGCATTCGGTGGCGGTGTGCGCGCTCATGGTGGCCCTGGCCAAGCAGCTCAAGCTCAAGGACGACCAGCAGCGGCTCGCTGGCATGGCGGGCCTGCTGCACGACCTGGGCAAGGCGGCCATCCCGCTGGCAGTGCTCAACAAGCCCGGCAAGCTCACCGACCAGGAGTTCACCGTGGTGCGCAGCCACCCGGTGGAGGGCTACCACATGCTCAAGGAAGGCGGCAACGTGCCCGACGCCGTGCTGGACGCCTGCCTGCACCACCATGAAAAGGTGGACGGCTCGGGCTACCCCGACAAGCTGCAGGGAGAAGGCATCAGCGTGATCGCCCGCATGACGGCCATCTGCGACGTATACGACGCCATCACCTCCGACCGGCCCTACAAGCGCGGCTGGGACCCGGCCGAGTCGCTGCGCCGCATGGCCGAGTGGACCAGGGACCACTTTGACGCACGCATCTTTCAGGCGTTTGTCAAAAGCATCGGCATCTACCCCGTGGGCTCGCTGGTGCGGCTGACCTCGGGCCGCATCGGCATCGTGACTGAGCAATCGCCCACCGCGCTGACCACCCCCATCGTCAAGGTGTTTTTCTCGACCAAGTCCGACCTGCGCATTCCGCCCGAGGTGGTGAACCTGGCCGCCCCGGACTGCAACGAGAAGATCGTGGCACGCGAAGACCCCGAGAAGTGGCGCTTTCCCGACCTGGACGAGCTGTGGTCCGGCTTCTCCGACAAGGTCTGGTAGCCCATGCCTGCACTGATCATCACCCTGACGCTCAACCCCGCCCTCGACCTGGCGACCACCACCGACCACGTGGTCCCCACACACAAGCTGCGCTGCGGCCCGGTGCGGCGGTTTGCGGGGGGCGGTGGCATCAACGTCGCGCGGGTGCTGCACCGCCTGGGCGCGGACGTGAGCGCCTGGGCACTGGCGGGCGGCGCGGCGGGCGCCCAGGTGCAACAGCTGCTGGCCGACGAGGGCGTGCTCACGCAGCTGCAGCGCATTGCGGGCGACACGCGCGAGAACTTCTCGGTGGTCGAGACCAGCACGGGCCAGGAGTTTCGGTTTGTGCTGCCCGGCCCCATGCTGCAGGCCTGCGAGTGGCAGGCCTGCCTGGATGCGCTGGCTACCCACACACCGCCACCCCGCTGGCTGATTGCCAGCGGCAGCCTGCCGCCTGGCACGCCGAACGACTTCTACGCCCAGCTGGCGCGCGCCGCATCCGGCCGGGGCGTGCGGGTGGCCGTCGACACCTCGGGGCCGCCGCTGGCGGCGGCATTGCAGGCTGGGGTGGCGCTGGTCAAACCCAGCCTGCGCGAGCTGCGCGACCTGTTGCAACAGCCCCTGGAACAGGCGGCCGACTGGTGCACTGCCGCCCAGTCGCTGGTGCGCAGCGGCGCCGCCGACACCGTGGCCCTGTCGGTGGGCGAGCAAGGCGCCGTGCTGGCCACGCGGGAGGGGGTATGGCAGGCGCCAGCGCTGAACGTGCCCGCTACGACCGGCACCACGGGCGCTGGGGACTGCTTTTTGGCGGCACTGGTCTGGGCGCTGGACCGGGGCGATGCGCCTGCCGAGGCGCTGCGCTGGGGCGTGGCCGCAGGCGCTGCCGCCTTGCTGCATCCGGGCACCACCCTGGCCCAGGCCGATGACGTACAACGGCTGGTGCACAGCGTACCGGCACCGGTGGCATTCACCACCTCGCCCTAGCACCGCGCCTGCAGGGGCTGCAGCCCCGTGGGACAATCGCGCCTTCCGCAATTTTTACCTTGGCACGGGCCCGTTCGGCCCTCAAGCACGATGACTGATCTCTCCAGCGGCGCAACCAGTGCGCCCCTCGCCTCCGGCGGCCCTTCCACGCCCCGCGTGTTCACCCTCAGCGACTTCGACTTCTCGCTGCCCCCCGAACTCATTGCCCAGCACCCCGCGCCCGAGCGCAGCGCCTCGCGCCTGCTCGATGGCCGCGCCATGCAGCCGGTAGACCGCATCTTTCGCGAGCTGCCCGGACTGCTGCGCGAAGGCGACCTGCTGGTGTTCAACGACACGCGCGTGGTCAAGGCGCGCATCTTTGGCGAGAAGGCCAGCGGCGGCAAGCTGGAGCTGCTGATCGAACGCGTGCTGCCCGTCGAGGCTGGCAACCCGGGTAACGAAGTCGTGGCCCACATGAAGGTCAGCAAGAAGCCCCTGCCCGGCAGCGTGGTGCACATGGCCGGTGGCCGCAAGGCGGGCGGCTTTGACGCGCAGTTGCTGGGCCGCTGGCCCACCGAGGACGGCCCGCTGTTCCGCTTTGCGCTGCACGGCCCCGCAGGCGAATCGCCCTGGGAGCTGATGGACCGCCACGGCCACCTGCCGCTGCCGCCCTACATCGAGCGCCAGCAAAACACCGACCACGACCCCGACGAGGCCGAGGACAGCCAGCGCTACCAGACCGTGTTTGCCCGCAACCCCGGCGCCGTGGCAGCGCCCACGGCCGCGCTGCATTTTGACGAAGGCGTGCTGGCCGACCTGGCCGCACGCGGCATCGATCGCGCCAGCGTCACGTTGCACGTGGGCGCAGGCACCTTCCAACCCTGCAAGACCGAGAACCTGGCCGAGCACCAGATGCACAGCGAGTGGTACGAGATTCCGCTGGCCACGCTGGCCGCGCTGGAGCGCTGCCGCCAGCGCGGCGGCCGCGTGGTGGCCGTGGGCACCACCACCGTGCGCACACTCGAATCCTGGGCGAAGACGGGCCAGGCCTCTGGCGACACCAACATCTTCATCACACCGGGCTTTGCATTTCAGGTGGTGGATGTGCTGATCACCAACTTCCACCTGCCCAAGAGCACGCTGATGATGCTGGTGAGCGCGTTTGCGGGCTACGCCCACATCATGGGCCTGTACCGGCACGCCATTGCGCATCAGTACCGCTTCTTCAGCTATGGCGACGCCATGCTGCTGGAGCGTGCGCGCGGCACGCCGTGAGTCCCCCCGGCCCTGCGCCGTCGACCAGTCCTGCAGCCCGCCGGCGTGCGGCGCTGGCAGGCATCGCGCTGGCCGTCACGGCCTGCGCGTTCTTTGCGCTGCTGGACACCGCGAGCAAGCTGGTCAGTGTGGGTGTGCCCATCGTCATGGCGCTGTGGATGCGCTATGTGTTCCAGTCGCTGCTGACCACGGCCTTCGTGCTGCAACGGGAGGGGCGCCCTGCCCTGCGCACCACACAGCCCCGCTTCCAGGCCTTGCGCGGCGCGCTGTTCGCCATGACCAGCCTGTTCGGCTTCATCAGCCTCACGGCCTTGCCGCTGGCGGAGTTCACGGCCATCGTGGCCACGGTGCCGCTGTGTGTGACGGTGGTGGCGGCCCTGTGGCTGCACCAGCCGGTGAGCCCTTTGCGCTGGCTGCTGGTGGTGGCGGGCCTGGCGGGCACGCTGGCCATCATCCGGCCCGGCGGTGATGCCTTCACCTGGGCGCTGCTGTGGCCGCTGTGCATGCTGGCTGCGGGCACGGGCTACCAAGTGCTGAGCAGCAAGATGGCCGGGCACGAGAGCCCCGCCACCACGCAGCTCTACACCAGCTGGATCGCCACCGCGCTGGTGTCGCTGGGCGTGCCATTCTTCTGGCAGCCGGTGAGCGACCCGTGGCTGTGGGCCGGCATGTTCACCATGGGCCTGTCGAGCGCGGTGGGCCACATGCTGCTGCTCAACGCCTATGCGCGCACCACGCCGGTGACGATTGCGCCGTTCCTGTATTCACAGATCGGGTTTGCCATGCTGGCGGGCTGGCTGGTGTACCGCCATGTGCCCGATGCGTGGTCGATGGCGGGCATTGCGGCCATCGTGCTCAGCGGCGCGGCCAGCGCCTGGCTGACCATGCGCGAGACACGTTAAGCACCCAAACAGCCGGTAGCGCTAGTGCAATATGCCTAAGCAGCTATATATTCAATAGCATCAAGCCCGCCGCCTGGGCAGGGATCAGAACGCCACCGCGTGCCCGTCCTTGCGCGGGTCGGAGCCCGCGATGTAGCTGTTGCCGTTCTTGAGCACCAGTTGGGCGCCGCCAAAGGCGAACACGCCGTTGCCCTCTTCCACCGTCACCTCGTGCCCGCGCGCGCGCAGCGCGGCGACCACGGCGGGGTCGAACCCTGGCTCCACCGCCACACCCTTGCCGCCGGTGATGCGCCAGCGGGGTGCATCGGCAGCTGCCTGTGGGTTCTGGCCGTAGCGCAGCACGCGCAGCGCCATCTGGGTGTGGCCCTGGCTTTGCATGGGACCGCCCATGACGCCAAACGCCATCTGCGGCGTGCCGTCGGCATGCATCGCAAAGGCCGGAATGATGGTGTGCGAGGGGCGCTTGCGCGGCGCCACCTGGTTGGCGTGGCCTGGGACCAGGTTGAAGCCATGGCCCCGGTTCTGCAGGCTGATGCCCGTGCCCGGCACCACTACGCCCGAGCCAAAGCCCATGTAGTTGGACTGGATGAACGAGACCATCATGCCGGACGCGTCGGCCGCCGCCAGATACACCGTGCCGCCGGGGCGCGGCGCGCCGTAGCCGGGGTCGCCAGCGCGCGTGGTGTCGATCAGCGCAGCGCGGCTGCGCAGGTAGTCGGGGTTCAGCAGCGCATCCGGTTTCACCGGCATGGCGTCGATGTCGGCGTTGTACTGGTGCAGATCGGCAAACGCGAGCTTCATGGCCTCGATGCTGGCGTGCACGGTCTCCACATCGTCCGCTGAGTGCGCGCCAATGCCATGCGCGTCGAGCATGCCCAGCGCCATCAGTGCGGCAATGCCCTGGCCGTTGGGCGGAATCTCATGGACCACCGAATCGCCAAACCGCTGCTGGATGGTGCCCACCCAGTCGGCCTGGTGCGCGGCCAGGTCGGCCATCGTCATGGCGCCGCCATGGGCCTGGGCATGGGCGGCGATGCGCTCGGCAATCACGCCCCGGTAGAAGGCCTCGCCCTCGGTCTCGGCAATCAGCTCCAGCGTGCGCGCATGGGCGTCGCTGCGGAAGATTTCGCCCGCCTGGGGCACGCGACCATTCGGCATGAAGCACTCGGCGAACCCGGGCTGCGTGCCCAGCTTGGCCGCGCCCAGCGCCCACAGGCGGGCGATGGTGGGCGACACAGGAAAGCCGTTGCGCGCGTAGTCGATGGCGGGCTGGGCCAGCTGCGCAAACGGCAGCTTGCCCAGGCGCTTGGACAAGGCCACCCAGGCCGACACGGCACCCGGTACGGTGACGGCGTTCCAGCCCGTCTCGGGGATGCCGCCCAGCTTCTCGAAGTATTCAGGCGTCCATGCCGCAGGCGAGCGGCCCGAAGCATTGAGGCCGTGCAGCTCCTTGCCATCCCACACGATGGCAAACCCGTCGCTGCCCAGGCCGCAGCCCGTGGGCTCCACCACCGTGAGCGCCATGGCGGCGGCAATGGCAGCGTCCACCGCATTGCCACCCGCCAGCAGCATGCGCAGGCCCGCCTGCGCGGCCAGCGGCTGCGAGGTGGAGACCACGTTGCGGCCCATGACCGCGCTGCGGTTGGAGGCGTAGGGAAGGGACCAGTCGAGGGATGGGGTATTCATAGCGTTCTGACTCTGTTGCCCCGCACAGGGCGGGCTGCATGAAACCGGCGCGGCGCAAAGCGAGGGACGCCGAGGAAGGGCCGCCCCGCACCGAGGGCGTCGTCCCCCTTCCCGAATGGCAACGCCATTCGAGAGAAGGGGGAAGCGGCAAAGCCGCTCAGGGGAATGTCACTCCAGGGTTATTTTGTGCTGGCGAATCACCGTCGCCCAGCGATTGCTATCGGCCTGCACCATGGCACCAAACTGCGCGGGCGTGCGCGGTGCGGCGGGCTCCACGCCCAGCTTGGCCAGGCTCTCGGCCACTTCGGGCGCCTGCACGGCTTTGGCGAAGGCCTTGTGCACCTTCTCGACCAGCGCGGGCGGTGCGCCCGCAGGCAGGTACACGCCAAACCAGGTCACCGACGAATAACCGGGCAGGCCAGATTCGGCCAGCGTGGGCAGCTCGGGCGCCAGGGTGCTGCGCTTTTCGCTGGTCACGGCCAGTGCGCGCAGGCGGCCGGCCTTGGCGTGCGGCATGCCGGTGGGCAGCGAGTCAAACAGCACATGCGTCTGCCCGGCAATCAGGTCCGGGATGGCCAGGGCCGTTCCCTTGTAGGGGATGTGCGTCATCTCCACACCCGCCTGGGCGCTGAAGGCGGCCGTGTTCAGGTGCACGATGGTGCCATTGCCGCTGGTGGCGTAGTTGAGCTTGCCGGGGTGGGCCTTGGCGTAGGCAATCAGTTCGCCCACGGTCTTGACCGGCAGGCTGTTGGTGACCAGCAGCACGCTGGGTGCGTCGGCTACATGGGCCACCGGCGTGAAGTCCTTGCGCGGGTCATAAGCCAGCTTGGGCATGAGGTGGGGCGAGATGGCATGTGTGCTGCTCGTGGTCAGCAGCAGGGTATAGCCGTCGGGTGCGGCCTTGGCCGCCTCGGCCGTGCCCAGGGTGCCGCCAGCGCCGGGCTTGTTGTCCACCACCAGCTGCTGGCCCAGGTCGGCCGCCACACGCTGCGTGACCACGCGCGCCACCAGGTCGGTCGCGCCGCTGGCCGGGAAGGGCACGATCACCCGCACAGGGCGGTCCGGCCAGTTGGCTTGTGCCTGCGCGGCAGATGCCAGCACCAGCAGGCCGGCCAGGCCCCAGACACCACGGCCCCAGGAAAGTAGACGCATACAGAGCACTCCCGCAAAGAAATCGGACACAACAGAGGATGGAACCATCTTAGGAAGCTGCACCTTGCTTGACCACCAGCATTTCAGCAAGCTGCTTTGCCACCACGGCAAACCGGCGCATACTGAACACCTCCCTCTCCGCCCCTTCCTCCATGCGTCCCCACCTGCTGCAAGACACCACCCTGCGCTACTTTCTGGCCGTGGCGCAGAGTGGATCGCTCACCGAGGCTTCGGCCCGGCTGCATGTGGCCGCCTCGGCACTGAGCCGCCAGATCGCGGGGCTGGAGGCCCAGCTGGGCACGCCCCTCTTTGAGCGCCACCCGCGCGGCATGGTGCTGACAGCGGCGGGCGAGATCCTGGCGGTGCACGCGCGCCGCACGTTGCTGGACGCCGAGCGCGCGCTGGGCGAGATCGGCGCGCTGCAGGGCCTGCGTGCGGGGCAGGTGCGTCTGGCCACATCGGATGCGTTCGCAAACGAGCTGGTGCCGCGCCTGTGCGTGGAGTTCCAGCGCACGTACGCAGGGGTGCAGTTCAGCGTGATCGCCTTGCCCACGGCACAGGTGCCCGACGCCGTGCGCAGCGGCGCAGCCGACATCGGCCTGTGCTTCAGCCGCGCACCGCACAAGGACATCGACGTGGCCTACCGCCAGAGCGCGCCGGTGCTGGCCCTGCTGCCCCCGGGCCACCCGCTGGCCAGCGCAGGCAGCGTGACCCTGGCGCAGATGGCCGGGTACCCCCTCGCGCTGCCCCCTCCTGAAACCACGGTGCGCCAGATGATCGACATCGTCTGCAGCCGCCAGGGCCTGCAGCTGGAGGCCGTGCTCATCAGCAACCACGCCAAGACGGTGGTCAACTTTGT
This sequence comes from Acidovorax sp. 22279, assembly GCF_052045435.1. Lineage (NCBI taxonomy): Bacteria > Pseudomonadati > Pseudomonadota > Betaproteobacteria > Burkholderiales > Comamonadaceae > Acidovorax > Acidovorax sp. 22279. The sequence continues at coordinate 72,721 of NZ_JBQEOV010000005.1, read as the reverse complement.
GCAGCTGGGCGGCGGGTTGTCGGTGGCCAGCGAGATCGCCGTGCGCCACCTGGTGGCCGAAGGCGCCATCGTGGCCCTGCCCATCAGCGACCCCGGCATGGACCTGCGCGACATCGAGATCCAGACCCTGGCCGGGCGCAGCCTGCCGGTGGCGGCGCAGGCGTTTCTGGAACTGCTCAAGGAGCGGCTACCGCAGCCGTGGTAGCCCTTGGCGTGGGCTAGGCGCGGGGCTGGTCATCCATCGGCCGGCCGAGGCGAATCGGGCCGCCGGGCGCCGTGGCATCCACCAGCACCCCGCCGCGCGTGACGCGCAGGCGTTGCTGATGTGCCAAAACCTGCGCCACCTGCCTGACTTGAGGCATGTAGTGGCGCCAGTCACCGCCCTCTGGCACCAACGCCCGAGCGACCTCTGACGGGCAGATCGTCGTGTGCGGCTTGCGCTGCGCCAGCAAGGCGAAGATTTGCGCCTCCACGTCTGCGTCGGTCATGGCGCGCGCGCGGTGTTGCGAACCCTGCTCAGTACCCGTGCTGCGCGCGAAAATCCCGCGCCTTGCCAAAGTGCCCGTTGCCAATGAAGGGCACGGGCGGGCGCAGCGCCGACAACGGCGAGGGGTGGTTGGACGTGAGCACCAGGTGCCCCCGGTCTGCGGGAATCCACGCGCGCTTTCCCTGCGCGTGCGAGCCCCAGAGCATGAACACCACCGGACGCGGGCCCTCGGCCACGTGGCGGATGACGGTGTCGGTCAGCTCTTCCCAGCCCTTGCCCGCATGGCTGGCGGCCTGGCCCTCTTCCACCGTGAGGCAGGTGTTGAGCAGCAGCACGCCATTCTTTGCCCACTTGACCAGGCTACCGCCGGGGTTCGGGAACGGGGGAAACGCCACCCCCAGGTCGCGCTGCATTTCCTTGAAGATGTTCTGCAGCGAGGGCGGCAGGCGCACGCCCGGCGCCACCGAAAATGCCAGACCCTCGGCCTGGCCCCGGCCGTGGTAAGGGTCCTGCCCCAGGATAACCACGCGCACGTCTTCGGGTGGCGTCAGCTCCAGCGCACGCAGCGGCTGGGGCGGAAAGATCGCTGCCCCGGCCTGCAGCCGCGCCTGCAAGTGAGCGAGCAACGCCTGCCCACGCGCGCCCGCAAAAAAGGCGTCCATCAAGGGCTGCCAGCCAGGGGCCACCGGCCAGTCGGCGGGTCGGGCCGTCTGGAGTTGCGTGGCGGGCATTTCAGAGGAATTCATGGCGAAATGGGCTGGTAGCGCTAGTTACACATGCTCCAGCAGCTATCAAAAACATAGTGATCGATCACTGTCAAGCGAACAGCTTGGCCAGCGCCAGGCCGGGGTCATCCGCCCGCATGAAGGCCTCGCCCACCAGAAAGGCGTGCACACCCGCGTCGCGCATGGTCTTCACATCGGCAGGCTTGAGGATGCCGGACTCGGTGACCAGCAAACGGTCCGCAGGCACATCCTTGAGCATGCCCAGGGTGGTGTCCAGCGTGACTTCAAACGTGCGCAGGTTGCGGTTGTTGATGCCCACCAGCGGGGTCTTGAGCTTGAGCGCGCGCTCCAGTTCGGCGCGGTCGTGCACCTCCACCAGCACCGCCATGTCCAGGCTGCGGGCAATGGCCTCGAAATCAGCCATCTGCGCGTCATCCAGGCAGGCAGCGATCAGCAGGATGGCATCGGCGCCCATGGCGCGGGATTCGTAGATCTGGTACGCATCCACCATGAAGTCCTTGCGCAGCACGGGCAGCAAGGTGCTGGCACGGGCCTGCTTCAGGTAGTCGGGCTGGCCCTGAAAGAACTGGCGGTCGGTCAGCACCGACAGGCAGGCCGCGCTGACCTTGCCATCGCCTTCCATATAGCTTTGCGCAATGTCAGCGGGCTCGAAGTCAGCGCGCAGCACGCCCTTGCTGGGGCTGGCCTTCTTGACCTCGGCAATCACCGCCGCCTGGCCCTTGGCGATCTTGGCCCGCAGCGCACCTTCAAAGTCGCGCGTGAGCACGCGGCTCTCGGCATCGGCGCGCATGGCATCGAACGGCAGGCGCTTCTTGGCGGCGGCCACTTCTTCGTGCTTGACGGCCACGATCTTGTTGAGGATGTCACTACTCATGGTTGGCTGCCTTGTCGGTTTCGGTGGGCTCAGCGGAGCCCTGTTTCAGAATGCGGGTGAACACGCGGTGCATCACGACCCCGGCCACGATGAACAGGGCAGAGACGCCCAGTGCGATCCAGGTGCCCGGGTCGTGCCACATGGCGGGGTCAGGCCGCCGTATCAGACCACTGTGGCCAGCGCATGCGTGCGGGTGACCACCTGCTCCAGCTTGGCCAGAGCGGCGCCGGAGGCAATCGCAGCGCGTGCCTTGGCAATGCCCGTCTGGATGGACTCGGCCACGTTGGCGGCGTACAGGGCCACGCCTGCATTCAGGCAGACGATGTCCTGCGCGGCACCGGGTTCGCCCTTGAGCACGCCGATCAGCATCTCACGCGACTGCTCGGGTGTTTCGACCTTGAGCGCCCGGTTGCTGGCCATCGGCAGGCCGAAGTCTTCAGGGTGGATCTCGTATTCGGTGATCTGGCCGTTCTTCAGCTCACCAACCAGCGTGGCGGCGCCCAGGCTCACTTCGTCCATGCCATCACGGCCGTACACCACCAGCGCGTGTTCGGCGCCCAGGCGCTGCAGCGCGCGCACCTGGATACCGACGAGGTCGGGGTGGAACACGCCCATCAAGATGTTGGGCGCACCGGCCGGGTTGGTCAGCGGGCCCAGGATGTTGAAGATGGTGCGCACGCCCAGTTCCTTGCGCACCGGGGCCACGTTCTTCATGGCCGGGTGGTGGTTGGGCGCAAACATGAAGCCGATGCCGACTTCAGCGATGCACTGGGCGATCTGCTCGGGCTTCAAGTTGATGTGGATGCCCAGGGCCTCCATCACATCGGCGCTGCCGCTTTTGCTCGACACACCGCGCCCGCCATGTTTGCTGACCTTGGCGCCCGCGGCGGCGGCCACGAACATCGAGCAGGTGGAGATGTTGAAGGTGTTGGCCCCGTCGCCGCCCGTGCCCACGATGTCCACCATGTGGGTCGCGTCCTTGACGTGCACCTTGGTGCTGAACTCGCGCATCACCTGCGCGGCTGCGGTGATCTCGCCGATGGTTTCCTTCTTCACGCGCAGGCCGGTGATGATGGACGCGGTCATGACGGGCGAGAGTTCGCCGTTCATGATGAGCCGCATCAGGTGCAGCATCTCGTCGTGGAAGATTTCGCGGTGCTCGATGGTGCGCTGCAGCGCTTCCTGGGGGGTGATGGGCATGGAATGTCTCCTGGTATTTAAGCGGAGGGCTGGTCCGTCAGGGCCAGCTTGAGTCCGAAGCCGATGAACATGGCACCGGCCACGCGGTCCAGCCAGTGCATGCCGCGCTGGATCACCCCGGCGCGCCGTGCCATCCACGATGCCGCGAGCGCCCAGCCCACGTTGACGGGGATGGCGTTGAGGTTGAACAGCACGCCCAACAGCACAAAGGCCAGCGCCTTGTTGTCCGCGCCCGGCGCGATGAACTGCGGCACAAAGGCCAGGAAGAAGATCGCGACCTTGGGGTTGAGCACATTGGTCCAGAAGCCACTGAGGAACACCTTGCGCAGCGGTGTGTGCTGCGCAGGGGCCGCCTGCGCGGCTGCCAGCGCTGCGCTGTTGCCCCCATCGGCACCGGGCTTGGACAACAGCATGCGCACACCCATCCACATCAGGTACGCTGCACCGATCCACTTGAGCACGGTGAACGCCGTGGCCGATGCGGCCAGCAGCGCGCCCACGCCCACGGCCGCCGCAAAGATGTGCACAAAACACCCGGCCGTGATGCCCAGGCCCGCCACGATGCCCGCGCGGGTGCCGGACTTGAGCGCGTTGGTCACGATGTAAAGCACATCCGGCCCGGGCGTGAGGTTGAGCAGCCAGCCTGCGGCAATGAACATCACCAACTGGTGGGTGTCGATCATCATGCGCGCTGCTCCAGAAAGTTCTTGAGCATGGCGTGGCCGTGTTCGGTGAGGATGCTTTCGGGGTGGAACTGCACGCCTTCGATCGCCAGCGTCTTGTGGCGCACGCCCATGATCTCGCCGTCCTCCGTCCAGGCCGTCACCTCCAGCACATCGGGGCAGGTGGCGCGCTCAATGGCGAGGGAGTGGTAGCGGTTGACGGTGAATTGCTCAGGCAGGCCCGCAAACACGCCCTTTTGCGTGGTGGTGATGACGCTGGTCTTGCCGTGCATCAGCTCCTGCGCGCGGATGATGTTGCCGCCGAAGGCCGCGCCAATGCTCTGGTGGCCCAGGCACACGCCCAGGATGGGCAGCTTGCCGGCAAAGTGCTTGATCGCGGCCACGGAGATGCCCGCCTCTGCGGGCGAGCAAGGGCCGGGCGAGATGACGAGGCGGTCGAGCTGGCCCGCGTTGAGACGCGCCTCGATCTCGGCCACGGTGATCTCGTCGTTGCGGAACACCTCGACCTCGGCACCCAGTTCACCAAAGTACTGGACGATGTTGTAGGTGAAGCTGTCGTAGTTGTCGACCATCAAGAGTTTAGTCATGCGGCGCTCCCGGCAAGGGCGGGCTCGCGCAGACGGGCGAACTCGCGGTGTTCATAGGCAATGCAGGCTTCCATGAGGCTGCGGTAGATGGCTTCCATCACGTCGGCGTCGCCGCCTTCGGTTTGGGCGCGCTCGCGCACGCGGGCCACGATGGCCTCGATGCGCGCTTCATCGCGCACCTGTTCCACACCTTGCTTGATGCGGGCGGCCTGGGTCATGTAGCCCACGCGCTCCACCAGCAAGGGCACCAGGACGTCGTCCAGCGCGTTCACTTCGCGGCGCACGTCCTGCATGGTGGCGCAGGGTTTGACTCGGGTGATAGCGAGGGTCATTCCAGCCCCTCCTCGACCAGTTCGGCGGCGCGCAGCAGCGCACGGGCCTTGTGTTCGGTTTCTTTCCATTCCAGCTCGGGCACCGAGTCAGCCACCACACCGGCTGCCGCCTGCACGTAGAGCGTGCCGTTCTTGATGATGCCGGTACGGATCGCAATCGCCACGTCCATGTCGCCCGCGTAGCTCAGGTAGCCGCAGGCGCCGCCGTACAGGCCGCGCTTGGTGGGTTCGAGCTGGTCGATGAGTTCCATGGCGTGCACCTTGGGCGCGCCGGTGAGTGTGCCGGCGGGGAAGGTGGCCTTGAGCACATCCATGCTGGTCATGCCGTCGTGCAGGATGCCTTCCACGTTGCTCACGATGTGCATCACGTGGCTGTAGCGCTCCACGGCAAAGGCCTCGGTCACCTTCACGGTGCCGGTTTTGGCGATGCGGCCGATGTCGTTGCGCGCCAGGTCGATCAGCATCACGTGTTCGGCACGTTCCTTGGGGTCGTTGATGAGTTCAACCTCGGTGGCCTTGTCCTTCTCGGGTGTGGCGCCGCGCGGGCGGGTGCCCGCCAGGGGGCGGATGGTGACCTTGGTGCCTTCGTCGGTCTTCTCTTGACGCACCAGGATCTCGGGGCTGGCGCCCACCACATGGAAGTCGCCAAAGTCGTAGAAGTACATGTACGGCGACGGGTTCAGCGAACGCAGCGCGCGGTACAGCGACAGGGGCGATTCGGTGTAGCGCTTGTGGATGCGCTGGCCCACCTGCACCTGCATGAAGTCGCCTGCGGCAATCAGCTCCTTGGCGCGCTCCACGGCGGCCAGGTAGTCGGCCTTGGCAAAGTCGCGCTGGGCGGGGTGGCTTTCGGTGGCCTTGACTACGGGGGCGCTCACCGAATACTTGAGCTGCTCTTTCAGCTCGCGCAGGCGCTTCTTGGCCTTGGCGTACGCCTCCGGCTGGGCCGGGTCGGCGTAGACAATAAGGTACAGCTTGCCCGAGAGGTTGTCGATGACGGCCAGCTCCTCGCACTGCAGCAGCAGGATGTCGGGGCAGCTCAGGGTGTCGGGTGGGCAGGTGGTCTCCAGCTTCTTTTCGATATAGCGCACCGCGTCGTAGCCGAAGTAACCGGCCAGGCCGCCACAAAAACGCGGCAGGCCGGGGCGCAAAGCCACTTTGAAACGCTTTTGGTAGGCCTCGATGAAATCGAGCGGGTTGCCTTGCGCGGTCTCGACCACCTGACCGTCGGTCACCACCTCGGTCCTGGCCTGGTCGCCAAAGCCGCTGGCGCGCAGCAGGGTGCGGGCGGGCAGGCCAATGAAGCTGTAGCGCCCGAAGCGCTCGCCGCCCACCACGGATTCGAGCAGGAAGCTGTGCTTGCCGCCGTCTTTGGTGTGCGCCAGCTTCAGGTAGAGCGAGAGCGGAGTTTCCAGGTCCGCAAAGGCCTCGGCCATGAGCGGAATGCGGTTATAGCCTTCGCTGGCCAGGCTTTTGAATTCAAGTTCTGTGATCACGGGGAGGGCTCCCAGCTGTCGCAGCGCGTGTCCCTGTGCAATAGAAAGGGGGCGCTGCGGTCCATTCAATCGGCCTCACCGCATCCGGGTGGAGGCCACGGGTGCACGCTGGGGCTGCTGCCCAGGTGCCATCAGGCGTTCAAAGCGACAGGCTGACGCCAGGGCCAGGCTCCCCGGTCGCTGCAACCTGTGATGAACACGTGGTGAATGAACATGGGCCAAAGTGTAGCAAAGCTTTTTTAGCGGGCTGATTTGACAGCCCTCACAGCGAGATCGCACAACCGCTCGAAAACCCTGTTGCGGCCCGACAGGAGCGCTGCAACAATTTGAAACGAACGACCGTTCTTTTTTAAGGAGCTGCGCATGAAATTCCTGACGCGATGCGCTGTGATGGCGGGAGCTTGCCTGTTGGCAGCCAGTGCCATTGCCCAGCCCATTACCGTGGCCGACGTGAAGTACGAAGAAACCGCCAGCCTGAGCGGCAGCACCCTGCAGCTCAACGGCGCAGGGGTGCGCTACAAGGCAGTGTTCAAGGTGTACACGGCGGGGCTGTATCTTGAAAAGAAAGCTGGCACACCCGCCGACGTCATGGCCCAGAAGGGCCCCAAGCGCATGAGCATCACCATGCTTCGCGACATCGACTCCACAGAGCTGGGCAAGCTGTTCTCGCGCGGCATGGAGGACAACATGGACCGCGCGGCATTCTCCAAGCTCATTCCTGGCGTGCTCCGCATGAGCCAGATCTTCTCGGACCACAAGAAGCTGGTGGCGGGAGACCAGTTCCAGATCGACTGGATTCCGGGTACCGGCACCATCATCACCGTCAAGGGCAAGCCGCAGGGAGAGCCCTTCAAGGAACCCGAGTTCTTCAACGCGTTGCTGGGTATCTGGCTGGGCAATGCGCCAGCTGACTGGAAGCTCAAGGACGCGTTGCTGGGCAAGACCGCCCAGTCATCGTCCTAGTTGTCCTAGGGCAAACACCCACGCCCTCCCGGCAAAGGCTGTCGCGCGCCCGACAGACGCACCCCCTACCCGGGAGTAGCCTGTGCCTCAGTCCCCGCTCCAGCCATTGCACAACCTTTCCAGCCCTTTTTTGACAACGCGACAACCGGCCTCCCGCTGCGTGCACCCGCAGCGCCCGAGACCACGGCCTGAACCGAGCTTTGTGCGCTATCCGCGCCCCGCAACGAGCCGTCTGTAACGCCCCTTCTGCCCCCAGCCCCCTTACGCGCCAGACACCACCATGAAACTCAGCAACCTTTCCGTCGGCCTGCGCCTGGGCGCATCCTTCGGCGCCATTCTTCTCATCACGGCTCTCATTGCGGCCACAGGGATGTGGCGCATTGCCAGCCTGCAAAGTGCCAGCGAGCGCGTCGCCACGCAGGAGATCGAGCAGCAAACCCTTGTGGAGGACTGGGCGTCGGACATCCGTCTGAACTGGGTACGCACCGAGGCCTTCCTCAAGGCCATCGACCGCGACTACATGGACAAGCTCACCGCCGATACCCAGGCGACAGCGAAGGGCATGGAAGCCAAGGTCAAGCGCATTGAGGCACTGGTGCAAGGCGACCAGGCCAAGGGGCTTCTGGCCGCAATTGCGACGGCCCGGCAGGCCTACAACGACAAGCTCAACGAAATCCGGGAACTGCACCGCGGTGGCGAACCCAACGTGCCCGCCCTCGTGGACAAAGACCTGCGCCCGCTGGCCGACAAATACCTTCAATCCCTCGACGACCTGCGCAAAACCATGGCCGCCCAGCTGGCCGAAAGCCAGGCAGACACCTCCACCCTGGCCAAAGCCAGCCAGGTGCTGTTGGGCGTAGGCACGCTGGTGGCCGTCGCGCTCGGCGCATTGATGGGCCTGACCGTCACGCGCTCCATCGTGCGCCCCTTGCAGCAAGGCCAACAAGCCGCCGAAAGCATTGCAGATGGCGACCTGACCCACCCCATTACCACCAGTGGCAATGACGAAACCGGCCAGTTGCTACAGGCACTGTCCACCATGCAATCGCGCCTGGCCACCATCGTGGGCAACGTGCGCAACAGCGCCGAGGGCGTGGCCACGGCCAGTGCCGAGATTGCATCAGGCAACAACGACCTGAGTGCCCGCACAGAACAGCAGGCCAGCGCACTGGAGGAAACCGCAGCCTCCATGGAAGAGCTGGGCTCCACCGTGCGCCAGAACGCCGACAACGCCCGCACCGCCAACCAGCTGGCCATGAGCGCCAGCACCGTGGCCGTGCAGGGCGGGGATGTGGTGGCCGAGGTGGTGGACACCATGAAGGGCATCAACGACAGCAGCCGTAAGATCGCAGACATCATCAGCGTGATCGACGGCATCGCCTTCCAGACCAACATCCTGGCGCTGAACGCGGCTGTGGAGGCCGCACGCGCGGGCGAACAGGGTCGGGGCTTTGCCGTGGTGGCGGGCGAGGTGCGCAGCCTGGCGCAACGCAGCGCCGAGGCCGCCAAGGAGATCAAGGGTCTGATTGGAACCAGTGTGGAACGCGTGGAGCGCGGCACGGCCCTGGTGGACAAGGCCGGCGCCACGATGACCGAAGTGGTCAGCGCGATTCGGCGCGTGACCGACATCATGGGCGAGATCAGCGCTGCCAGCAGCGAACAAAGCCAGGGCGTCTCACAGGTCGGCGAGGCCATCACGCAGATGGACCAGGCTACCCAGCAAAACGCCGCCCTGGTGGAACAAAGTGCGGCCGCCGCCGATAGCCTCAAGACCCAGGCCGGCCAGCTGGTGGATGCCGTGGCAGTGTTCCGCCTCTCGGACAACGCCACGCGCCCCAGCAGCACCGCGCCCGCCCCCGTGCGCAGCAATCCCCCCGCTTCATCACGTCTGGACTACCGCAGCGTGGCGCCGCGCCAGCTGACCGCCTGAACAGGCAGGCTCGGCCAGCTCAGGCGAGCTGCGCCAGCGCATCCACAAAACCATCGGCATCCACGGCCCGCACGGGCTGGCCGTGGTTGTAGCCATAGGTGACCAGCACCACCGGGCAGCCCGCAGCCCGCGCGGCCTGTGCATCGTTGCTGGAGTCGCCCACCATGAGCGTGCGCGCAGGGTCGGTACCCAAGGCTTCGCAGGTCTTGAGCAACGGCAACGGATCGGGCTTCTTGCGCTCGAACGAGTCGCCACCGAAGACCTTCTCGAAATAGCCGTCAAGCCCCTTGGACTGCAGCAAGGGCAGCGCAAAGTCCCGGGGCTTGTTGGTCAGACAGGCGAGACGCAGACCCCGGGCGCGCAAAGCCTGGAGCCCCGCCTCCACACCGTCATACACCCCGGCATACTGGCCATTGATGGCGAGATAGTGGCGTTGGTAGCTGGCCCAGGCCGATGGATACAACGCTTCAATTTCAGTAGCAACAGAGGCATGATTTATCTGCGCCAGCACGTGGTGGAGCACTGAACGCAGCAAATGCTCCGACCCCTTGCCCACCATGTGCTCGATGGTCTGTGCCGCAATCGACGGCAGCTCCAGTTCGCGCAGCATGCGGTTCAGTGCCTCGTTGAAATCACCCATGGTGTCCACCATGGTTCCGTCCAGGTCGATGATGGCGGCGTCCACGCCGGTGAGCAATGTGGACAGCGAGGGGGTAACGGCGAGAGACATTGGGCAAGCATTCGGAAAGAGAAGACGGGACCAAGTTTACGGAACCCGTCAAATCCTCCCCTGGTCTGCCTTGCTTCGTTCACCGCAGACTGAGCGTCTCGCGCTTCCACGCAGGGTCCTGCCAGCGCTGGAACAGGGGCAGCGCTGCCACATCGCCCGTCACGCGCTCGGTGGTCAAGCCCTCCAGCCGCACCACCTCAAAACTCTTGCGGTAGCGGCCCTGGCCCCGGGCTTCGCGCGCCACCAGCATTTGTTGGCCGCCAGGCACCCAGCCCGCCCATTCGGCCACGCCGGTTTCGGGCGTGGCGGCGGCAGGCGGCAACACATCGGCCAGCCAGCCGCCGTCCGTTTTGCGCAGCACCCACAGCTCGCGCCAGCCTTCCATGGGCTGCACGGCCAGGGCCACGGCCGTGCCTTCACGGTTGGTGCTGGCCGATGCAGTCCACACCACGCCGTAGGTGCAGCGGCGCAGCAGCGGGGCCTTGGCGCTGTGCTGCGCGTCCACCAGCAGCACGCAGGTTTCGCCGGGGGCGCCGGGTTCGGTCAGCAGTGTGGGGCGTGCTCCGGCGGCGGTCGCGACAGGCGTCGCAGCAGGCACCAGCGCCCAGCGTACGGCGCTCACGCGCATGGCAGCGTCGTTGTAGGCGCTCTGGTCCTCGTCGGGCAGGTCAACCTTGTTCACGCCAGTGAATTCCGTCAGGGCGCGTGCGGCGGCTGCGGCCACAGCCGGGTCAGCCGCGTTCCTGCGCGCCTGCTGGAAGGCTGCAGTACCCCACACGCTGGCGCGGCGCATCTGCACCCGGTTGCGCAGGTAGCCGGGCAGGCCCGCCACGTCCACGCGCTCCAGCACCTCCGCCTGCCAGGCGGTGACCTTGGCACGCTCGTGTGCGGGCAGGTCGGGGTTGATGCATTCGGGGCGGGTCAGCGCCAGGACGGCACGTGCGCGCTGCTCGGCATCGGCCACGGGCATGGCCAGCAGGCGGCGAAAGGCCTCGCCCTCGTAGCAGACCTGCATGCGGCCTTCGACCTCGTAGGTGGCAAAGCGCACGCCGTAGCCATTGGCAACATCCAGGTGTGCCGACAGCACGGCGCCCGAGGCCTTGCCCGGCACGGCCACCGAGGCACGGCGGGCCAGGCGGTCGGCAAAGGTGCCCAGGGCATCGAAGGCCTGGGCACCCTCCACACCCGCCAGGGCCTTGGCGGGCGCGGCTTGCAAGTACGCGGCGGTCAGGCCAATGCCCAGCGCTTCGGCACCCGGCGTGTCCTGCACAAAGCGCATCACGGCCAGCAGCGCGGGGCCGTCGGCCTCGGTCAGAGCCACGCGGCGCACATCGCTGGCGCGGATGAAGCCACCGCGCTCACGCTTGTGGTCCCACACCTGCAAATAGTCGAGGCGTTCGCCGCGCACTTCGAGCACTTCGCCCTGCCACAGGCTGGCCTGCTGCTGGGCACCGTCACGGGGTGCGGCGCGCAGACTGGCCTGGTCTTGCACCACGATGGCGCTGCCCTGAGCGCCGGGCGATGGCTGGGGGGCGGCCTCGGCCGCCACGGTCACTGCAGCGCTGGCAACGGCTGCCAACAAAGTTGCGAAGGTGGCGTTCATGTTCACTGCTCCACGGCTTGGGTAGTGGTGGCGTCGTCGGCCACGGCTGCAGCATGGGCTGCACCGGCCTGGGCGTTGCGGTTGCCGCCCAGCAGAGCAGCACCGATGAAGTCGCCGTTGGTAGGCGGGGGCGCGATGATGACCTGGATCTTGTCCGAGAGCTTGTCGGCCAGCGTCTTCTGAATGAGCAGGGGGTGTTTGGTCACCAGTGCGCCTTCGCGGGCCATTTGCTCGGCGTTGACCTTGCCCACGCGGTCCATGCGGTAGGCCTCGGCCTCGGCCAGCTTCTGGCGGGCGTCGGCCTCGCCGTTGGCTTCGATGCGGCGGGCCTGGGCGGCGCCTTCAGCAGCTTTCACGCGGGCCACACGTTCAGCTTCAGCTTCAAGCTGGCGCTGTTCGATCTGGCGCTGCTTGAAGGGCAGCACGTGCTTCATGGCCTCTTCCTGGGCCTTGGCGGCGATGACCTGCTCACGCGCGGCGGCTTCGGCGGCCACTTCGCGACGCACCTTGTCGGCGTTGGCGTCCAGCTCGGTTTCCTTCACGCGCTTGTCTTTCAGCTCCAGCGTGTAGCGCATTTTTTCGGACGCCAGCTCTTCGGCCAGTAGGCTGTCCATGCCACGGCGGTATTCGGCGGGCAGGTCCACCTTGCCAATCTGCAGGCTGCGCAGCGTCACGCCATCGGCCGCCAGGCGGGCGCGCAGTTCGGTTTCGATGGTCTGTGCAATTTCGGCGCGCTTGGACGAGAAGATTTCGCGCACCGTGTAGCGGGCAAACACCTTGTAGACCAGGCCCTGCACGGCAGGCTCCACGATGTTGACACCCACGTTGTCGGGCAGGTTGCCGGCCTTGACGGCGGGCGAGTTGGGGTCCAGCGCATAGCGGACGCTCAGGTCCAGGCCCAGCGACAGGCCTTCCACCGACTGCAGCGGCGCGCTGCCCGTGGCCTGGCGCATGGCTTCGGGGCGGTAACTCTGGTCACGCAGCGAGAACACGCGCACCGTGTGCAGGCCGGGCACCACCCACACGCTGCCATCGCGCCACAGGCTCACGGCACCGGTGAACTGATTCAGGCGCACACCCAGGTCGCCTTGCGCCAGGTGTTGCACCGGCGGATTGCGGTACACCATCAGGCCTGCAGCGGCCACCACAGCGCCAGCGGTCAGCCAGCGCACGGTGCGGGCGGTGGGCAGCAGGTAGGCCCAGTTCAGGTGAGGGGCTTCGGCGCCGCGTGCATCGGCTGCCACAGGGCTTTGCAATTCAGCCTCCAGCACGGGCTCCGTGCCTGCTTCGGACAAAGGGGTAGAGCGGCGGCCCTTCAGGGTCTGCACGATGCGATTCCAGGTGGCTTTCATGGTGTTTCTCTCTCAGGTTGGTTCGGTGTTGTTGTCGTTTCTGAGCCGTCGCCGTGGCTGGCTCATTGAGGACCGATTGTTCGAATCCACCCCGGAAGCAACAACGCAGTGCAGCCCCCAATGCGCTCACACCGGTCGCACGAACCTTCCGGTCCCGGAAGAAAAACTCACACCGCCCAGAACGGGGCGCCGGGATAATCCACCCACCCCTCTACTGCCCCGCCCTGCCCATGACCCGCATTGCCGTGATCGAAGACGACCTGCCCACCAGCAACCAGTTGGCCGGGTGGATACGCAGCGCCAAGAGCGGCATCGTCATCGACCAGTGGTTTACCCGCGACGAGGCCGAGGCCGCGCTGGCCCGCGAGCACTACGACGCGGTGGTGCTGGACATTGAGTTAGGCCGCGAGCGCCATGCGGGCGTGGCCCTCATCAACGCCATCAACAAGCTGCGCCAGGGCACGCCGGTGCTGGTGGTGTCGGCCATGCCTGCGGCCATCTACCGCAGCATCATGAAGGCGCTGGACGCGTGGGACTACCTGCAGAAAACCACGTTCGAAGAGGCCGATTTCATTGAGACCTTTCTCGACATCCTGCGTACCACACAGGCCCAGGCCCCAGCCAGCGCGCCCTCCGCCCCCGTGGGTGATGCACTGGTGCTGGACCCGCTGTGGCAGCGCACCCCCACTTGGCGCGGCGAGCGCATCAACCTGCCACTGACGGCCCAGCGCATCCTGGCCACGCTGCACCAGCGCAGTGGCGAGGTGGTGTCGTATGACGAACTGTTCGAGGTGGTGAAAAGCGGGCGCAATCGTGACAACGTGCGCAAGCATGTGAGCACCATTCGCGAGGCGCTGCGTGAAGTGGACCCCGGATTTGAAGGCATTGAGAACGTGCCCATGCGCGGCTTCCGCTGGGTCGGTAAATGAAGCGCCTGCTGCGCCGCCCCGCGCTGGAGATGCCCCGGCTGGGCCTGCCCGCGTTCCGCCTGCGCATTCTGGTGCGCGGGGTGTTCGTGCTGCTGGCACTGGCCACGGTGGTGCTGAGCGTGGTGGTGCTCAAGGACGAAAAGGAGCGCGCCTGGCAGGCTTACCAGCATGGCTTTGTGCGCAGCCAGGCCGAGGTCATGGCGCGGCTGCGCCACCCCTCGGGCCAGTTGGCGCTGCTCAACGCCAGCCACCTCAGCCAGGGCGTGACGCCGCTGGCGCCGCTGCTGCTGCCCTATGCGGCCATCGACTTTGACGACCCGCAAAAATCACAGCAAGCCGTGGAGATGGCGGGCTGCTCCGTGCAGTACCCCGATGGCGCCTCAGTGTGCGTTGCGATTGGCAACAACCCCTATGCGGGCGGCTTCATTTACCTGGTGGGCAGCTTCTATGCCGGCGAGCTGATACCCCGCGAGCGCGGCGCCTTGGTGCCCGCCGAGGCGCACCGCGCGCGCATCAGCCTCGACATGCGCGGTGCCACCTACCGCTGGATTGCGCCGTATGAGGCCATGCCCCCACAAGGCAGCGCGGCCGTGCGCGGGCGCCTGACGGGGTTTGTGGACAACGGCACGCCGCAGCTCGAAGCCCGCGCGCGGCCGGTGCGCGACTTTCGCGGCTGGCTGTGGCAAAACGGCCAGTGCCGCGACCTGCCGCCCCCATCGGCCAGCTCGCCCGCTGGCGAGGCGACCACCACTGACTGCCTGCGCCGCACCCACTACTCCATCCGCCTGCCGGTCGAACTGTTCCGCGAAGCCCTGTTCCGCAAGGACGAGCGCCTGGTCTGGCCGCCGGAGGACCTGGGGCAGATGCGTGTGCGGGTGGAGATGCTGGCGCCGGGCGAGGACACCAAACCCCTGTTCGACAACGACGCACCCGGCGCGCAGCTGGCCGCATCGCTGGGCGACCTCTCGCGCAGCCTGTTGCCGGGCGAGCGTGTGCAGATCCGCAAGCTGGGCAGTGACGAGGCCAGCGCCATCACCCTCAAGGGCGTCGAAGTGCAGGCCGATCCCTCAGCCCCCTGGCTGCTGCGCCTGATCCGCTGGCTGCCGCTGGAGGCCGCAGGCGTGGGCCCGGCAGCAGCCACGCCCGCAGCCCCCACGGCCCTGGACATTCTGGACACACCCACGGGCAATTACGTGGTGAACTTCACCGGCCACCTGCGCGGCGTGGAGCAAGGCCTGGCCGCTGTGGCCACGCGCCTGTCGTGGTACCTGGGCGCCATGCTGGGCGCCATTGCGCTGACCTGGCTGGTGGTCGAGGTGGGCCTGATCCGCCGCGTGACCGCCCTGACCCGCCGCGCCGCCGCCGTGTCGTACAACGTGCAGCCTGGCCACACCGGCCCCCGGCTGGGCGACCTGGATGTGTCGGACCTGCGCGGCTCGGACGAGCTGGGCATTCTGGCCGGGGGCCTGGCCGATCTGTTGCAGCGCGTGAAGGACGACCTGCAGCGCGAGCAGCTGCGCGCCCAACAAGAGCGCGACATGTGGCACGCCGTAGGGCACGAGATCATGTCGCCCCTGCAGTCGCTGATGGCGCTGAACGGCCCACAAGACCCCGGCCACCGCTATGTGCAGCGCATGCAGCAGGCCATCCACGTGCTCTATGGCACAGCATCGCCCGCCGAAGCGCTGCAGGCCGCCGATGTACCCGAGGGCCGACTGGACCTAGATGCCTTCTTGCGCAACGTGGCCGACAACGCCCACTTTGCGAGCATTCTGGATGTGGTGTACGACCTGGGCCCAAGCCACCCTGGCCCGGTCATCGTGCGGGCCGACGAGTTTGCGCTCGAAGACGTGGTGACCCACATCTTGCGCAATGCCGACCGCTATCGCCCCACAGGCAGCCCCATCAGGCTGACGCTCACGGCGTCAGAATCCACCGCCAGCGCTACGCTGCACAATCAGGGCTCCACCATTGCAGACGAACTGCTGGAGCGGATTTTTGAGCTGGGCGTTTCCGACCCCGCCAGCCCCACCCCGCTGGGCGAGGGCGAGCACCGGGGCCAGGGGCTGTTTGTGGCCAAAACCTACATGGCCAAGATGGGCGGCACCATCAATGCGCGCAACACGTCTGATGGCGTGGCCTTCATCCTGACCTTTCAGCGACTGGGCTGACCCAGCCCAAGACGCGAAGCGCGCGCACGGGCAAGGGCGGCTCTGTCCGACAGGGGCACATGGCCCCGGCGCCTACCCTGCAGGCATAGGTTCAGACCATCGTCTGCCATTGCCTCAGGAGCCCTCCATGAAACGCCTTCGCTTTGCCACCTCTATCTTCACTGCGGCATTGCTGCTGGCCTGTGCGGGCGCATCCGCTCAAACGCCGCCGCAGGACGCGCGGACACGCTACGAGCAGGAGCGGGAAAAGTGCATGACCAACAACACCCAGGACAGCCTGGCCACCTGCCTGCACGAGGCCAACAACGCACTGGACGCTTCCGGCAAGGGCGATCTCAGCAACCCTGGAGCCGCCGCCACCGACAACGCCACCCAGCGTTGTGCAGCTTTCCAGACGGCTGCTGACCAGGCGGATTGCATGCGCCGCGTGCAAAGCAGCCCGGCGAGTGGCTCGGTATCCGGCGGCGGCGTGCTGCGCGAATCGACCACGACGACCATCACCGTGCCTGCGCAACAGTAGCCTGACCCGCTATTAGGTGCGGTCTGTCACAAAGGCATCCGCGCCCAATCTTCGCAGCGACCCAGGCGATCAGCCCAAGGCCACACGCATCGCGTCGATCACGCCCCGGTAGTCCGGCTTGCCAAAGATGGCGCTGCCCGCGACAAAGGTGTCAGCACCCGCGTCAGCCACGCGGCGGATGTTGTCGGTCTTGATGCCGCCATCGACTTCCAGACGAATGTCCTTGCCAGAAGCATCAATGCGCTTGCGCACAGCTTCGATCTTGCGCAGCGCGGAGTCGATAAAGCTCTGGCCGCCAAAGCCGGGGTTCACGCTCATGATGAGGATGAGGTCGATGTCGTCGATCACCCAGTCCAGCACGTCCAGAGGTTCGGCAGGATTGAACACCAGGCCAGGCTTGACGCCTTTGGACCGGATGGCCTGGATGCTGCGGTGCACATGGCCCGAGGCATCGGGGTGGAAGCTGATGTAGTCAGCACCCGCGTCGGCAAAGGCAGCGGCCAAGGCATCCACGGGCTGGATCATCAGGTGCACGTCAATCGGCACGGCCACGCCCACAGGCGTTTTGGCGTGTGGCTTCAAGGCCTGGCAGACCATGGGGCCAAACGTCAGGTTGGGCACGTAATGGTTGTCCATCACGTCAAAGTGAATCCAGTCGGCTCCAGCGGCAATGACATTGCGCACTTCCTCGCCCAGGCGGGCAAAGTCGGCGGAAAGGATAGAGGGGGCGATTTGGAATGTGCGGCTCATCCCTCGATTGTCGCAAAGCGCAGAACCACTGGGGTTTTGGCACTTGGGAGTTGCCCACACACGGGGCGGCACGGTTACCATGCGGCCCATGCCAAAGTACCAGTTTGACGTGGAAGTGCTGCCCGAATACCTGCCCGAGCAGTCTGCGCCGGACACCGGGGTGTTCAGCTTCGCCTACACCATCACCATCACCAACGCAGGGGACGCGCCCGCCCAGCTGATCTCGCGACACTGGATCATCAGCGACGCGCGCGGCCACACCGAAGAGGTCAAGGGCCTGGGCGTGGTGGGACAGCAGCCACTGCTCAAGCCGGGTGAGTCGTTCCAGTACACCAGCGGCTGCCGCCTGCGCACCTCCAGTGGCACCATGCACGGCACCTTCCATTGCGTGGCCGAAGATGGCGAGCCTTTCAATACCCCGGTGCCCTTGTTCGTGCTGGAGGCGATCAGCCACGGCCCGTCGGGTGAGCCCCTGAGCGGCCGGGTGCTGCATTGAAGAACCATTCCCACAGCCCCCATGCCCACCCTTCCATGGGACCGCTATCCATCGGATGGGCGGCTTTTCCTATGGGGGCCGGCCACCCATGAAAAATTCCGCCGAGCCCAAAGACCTGGCCCACCTGCTGGCGGCGCTGGACCCTGCCGCCGACCTGGCCCATCGCCACCTCTGGCTCATCCACCTGCTGGACTGGGTGCGCGGCAAGCGTGATTCGGTGCCTGCCGCGGTGGGCCGGGTGCAGCTTTTCATCGATGCAGTCGCGGCGCGGCCCGATATTCAGCAACGGCTGCAGGCCTGGTGGGCGACGCTGGTGGACCAGGTAGACATCACCACCTTGCTGGCGGACTTTGGCTTTGCACCCCGCACCGCCCTGGTCAGCGAGATGGCCGAACGCCTGCGCACCAAGCTGCTGCCGGGCAGCCCGGAGACCATCGATGCGTCCGAACTGTTCATGCTGGCCTTGCCCAGTGCGTTCGACGCGCAATGGCTGGCCGCGCTGGATGAAGCCACCCTGAACCGCCTGGTGATGTTGCTGGCCCAGGACAACGCCGATGAGCGCCCAGGCGGCGCGACACGCTGGCACCGCGCCTTGTTGGATGCCATCACCTACTGCGCAGGGCAAATCCTCTCGACCGGCTTTGCACCCGAACTGCGACTGCGCATGAGCGAATCTGCACGGGAGGCACAACCCTTCCACGCCCTCATCCGCGACGTGGAAAGCCTGCGGGTCGAGGTGCTGCACGCGCTGCGCACCCCCGACCGGCTGGACGCATCCGCCCAGCGCCTGCGCGAACGCCTGGAGGCCTGCCGCGCGGCGGCTGCCACCGTCTATACGCATTTCGAGGACAACGGCATTTCGGTGGGGCTGGTGTTCCGGCTGCGGCAGCTGCGCGAGCGCATCTTGCGCGTGCGCGTGTTGCTCGACTGCCTGCTGTCCGCGCAGCCCGCAGTCACTGCGGCGCAACTCATGGCACAGCTGGTGATGGTGGGACAGGAGCGGCGCAGCCTGCGCGCGCTGCTGGCCTCCAACTCCTCGCTGCTGGCAGCCAAGGTGGCCGAGCGCAGCGCCGAAACGGGCGAGCACTACATCACCCGCACCAGTGCCGAATACCGCTCCATGCTGCGCAAGGCGGCAGGCGGCGGTGCGCTGATGGCCTTCACCACACTGATCAAGTTTGGCCTGTATGCGCTCGCGCTCTCGGCCTTCTGGGGCGGCTTCATGGCGGGCATCAACTATGCCGTGAGCTTTGTGTTGATCCAGTTGCTGCACTTCACGGTGGCCACCAAACAACCTGCCATGACCGCGCCTGCCATGGCGGCCAAGCTCAAGGAGCTGGGCACCGGCGATGCGATCGAGTCGTTCGTGGACGAGATCACGCACCTGGTGCGCTCGCAGGTGGCTGCTGTGCTGGGCAATGTGCTGGTGGTGTTCCCGGCCGTGCTGGCGCTGGCTGCACTGATTGCACTGGCCACGGGCCACCCGGCCATCAGCGAGAAGCAGGCCGAGCATGTGTTCGAGTCCCTGCACCTGCTGGGGCCGTCGCTGTTCTTTGCCGCCTTTACCGGGGTGCTGCTGTTTGCCTCCAGCATCATCGCGGGCTGGACAGAGAACTGGTTTGTGCTGCACCGCATGGACTCGGCCCTGCACTACAACCCGCGCATCACCGGACTATTGGGTGCCGAGCGCGCCGCGCGCTGGGCGCGCTTCCTGCGCGAGAACCTGTCGGGTTTTGCAGCCAACATCTCGCTGGGTTTCATGCTGGGCCTGGTGCCTGCTTTCGCTGCGTTTTTCGGCTTGGGGCTGGATGTACGGCACGTCACCCTCTCCACCGGGCAGGTGGCGGCCGCCGGCGCCACGCTGGGTCTGCAGGTGCTGCAGTTGCCCGCGTTCTGGTGGGCAGTAGCCTCGCTCCCGTTCCTGGGCGCACTGAATGTGTCGGTGAGCTTTTATCTGGCCTTCAGTCTGGCGCTGCGTGCACAGAACGTGAGCGGCGTGGACCGCTCGCGCATCTATGCCGCCATCCGCGCCCGCCTGCGCACCGCGCCGCTGAGCTTTTTTGTGCCCGAGCGGCGGGGGCCACTGGCGACAACGGCACAGGGCTGAGGCGAAACCGCCGCCTCTGTCCTACAAGGGCGGAGTGTTTCCGCCTGTAAATTCAAGGGCCCAACGCCCCAGCGCACCCCGTCCCATCTGCGGAGGGCCTGTGCGCCGGGGCCTCCACTCCAACGGGCAGCGCCCGTCTGACGCAGAGGTCCGATGACATGAATGAAATCCTGAGCTTTTGGGCGCAGTGGCTGCGCCCCTCGGCCGGGCTGCCCACGGTGCAATGGTCACTGCTGCTGGCGGTAGCCGCCATGGCAGGCTATCTCACCCAACGCCACACCGGCCTGCCCAAGGTGGTGGGCTATTCGCTGGTGGGCACGGCAGCCGGCCTGGCAGGCTTCAGCGGTGCAGTCTGGCCGCTGCAGGGCATTGGCCTGTTCCTGCTGGAGCTGGGCGTGGCCATTGTGCTGTTCGAATGTGGCGGCCGTATCCCGCTGCGCTGGTTCCGCCACAACCCCATGGTGCTGGTGCAGAGCATTGCCGAATCGGTGCTGACCTATTTCGCGGTGTACTGGGTGCTGGTGTGGCTGCAGCTGCCGCCCCAGGCGGCTGGCCCGCTGGCCCTGGTGGCGCTGGCGGCATCTCCTGCAGTGCTGACCCGTGTGGTGGCCGACACCCGTGCCGCCGGCCCGGTGACCGAACGCGCCATTGTGCTCACCACCCTCTCCACGCTGTATGCCCTGACCCTGGGCAGCGCCAAGGCAGAACTCATCAACCGCCAGAGTCTCACCGTGCTGGAGGCCGTGTCGCCCGTGGTGGTGGTGCTGGGCGTATCGATCGTGGTGGCCGCCGTGCTGGCCCTGGTGCTGCGCATGGCGCTGCGCTTCATGAGCCCCACCAGCGAAAACACCTCCATGCTGTTCCTGGCCCTGGTGGCTGCAGGCACGGCAGTGGCCGCTCACATGGGTGGCTCGGCACCACTGGCCGCGCTGCTTGGGGGCATGCTGCTCAAACAGCTCAACCCGCGCCCCTGGGCCTGGCCGCGGCAACTGGGCAATGCATCGTCCCTGCTCACCATGCTGATGTTCGTGCTGGTTTCCACCGTGGCAGCGCAGGCCGACTGGAGCGCGCCCGTGGCCGGTGTGGTGCTGGCCCTGATTGCCGTGCGCCTGCTGGCCAAGGCCACCGGCGTGGCGCTGGGCAATGTGGGCAGCGGCGCCAGCTGGAAGCAGGCGCTGTGGGTGGGCTGCGCGATGACCCCCATGTCCTCCATCGCCCTGCTGATCGCCTCGCAGTTTGTGCTCGCGTCGCCTTCCACCGGCCATGTGATCGCGGGTGTGGCGCTGCCCGCCATCTTGCTGATGGAGGTATTTGGTGCCGTCATTGCCACCGTGGCCATTTACCGTGCGGGCGAAAGCTCCAAACCCTGGGCACCCCTGACCCGCAGCAACAACAACGGAGAGTCCCCCCGTGAGTCTTGAAGCCTTCACCCATTCCGAGCCGCTGACGCTGGGCGTCGAGCTGGAGCTGCAGCTGGTCAACACCAACGACTACGACCTGGCGCCCTACGCCGAGGACATGCTGCGCCTCATGAAGAAAACCCCGCTGCCCGGTAGCGTGGTGCCCGAGATGACGAACAGCATGATCGAAATCTCCACCGGCATCTGCCACTCGGCCAGCGAGGTGCTGGGCCAGCTCACGCCCATCCGCGATGCGCTGGTCAAAAGCGCCGACAAGCTCAACATTGCCGTGGTGGGTGGCGGCACGCACCCGTTCCAGCAGTGGCACGAGCGACGCATCTACGACAAGCCGCGCTTTCGCGAGCTGTCCGAGCTGTACGGCTACCTGTCCAAGCAGTTCACCATCTTCGGACAGCACGTGCACATTGGCTGCCCGGATGCCGATGCGGCGCTGCTGATGCTGCACCGCATGTCGCGCTACATCCCGCACTTCATTGCACTGTCGGCGTCCAGCCCCTATGTGCAAGGGCAGGACACGGCCTTTGACTCGGCCCGGCTCAACTCGGTGTTTGCGTTCCCCTTGTCGGGGCGCGCACCGATGGCGCTGACCTGGGACGACTTCACGACCTACTTCAACAAGATGACCCGCACGGGCGTGGTCAAGAGCATGAAGGACTTCTACTGGGACATCCGCCCCAAGCCCGAGTTCGGCACCATCGAGATCCGCGTGTTCGACACGCCGCTCACCATCGAGCGCGCGGCGGCCCTCGCAGGCTACGTGCAGTCGCTGGGCGCGTGGTTCCTGGCCGACCAGCCCTTCATGCCTGAAGAGGACGACTACCTCGTGTACACCTACAACCGCTTCCAGGCCTGCCGGTTTGGCATGGACGCGGTGTATGTGGACCCGGCCACGGGCGACCACATGCCGCTGCGCGAGCACATCCTGCGCACCATGGACAAGATCGCAGGCCACGCGGCCGTACAGGGCGCATCAAGCGCCATGCACATGCTGCGCACCGAGGTCGAGGCGGGGCAGAACGATGCCCGCTGGCTGCGCCAGCGCCAGAGCGAAGAGCAGCTGCTGGCCGAGGTAAGCCGCCAGGCAGCGCAGCGCTTTCGCGGCGCGGCAGCCGGCTGAGAATCTGGCACGCCCCTCCACCAGCTGCCCGCTCTTATCCCACTCACAATCGGGGCATGGGTGAATTTGACTTGATTGCGCGCTACTTCACGCGCCCCGTTCGCCACGCCGTGCTGGGCGTGGGCGACGACTGTGCCTTGCTGGCACCGCGCACCGGCATGCAGCTGGCCATCAGCAGCGACATGCTGGTGGAGGGCCGCCACTTCTTTGCCGACGTGGCCCCCGAAGCCCTGGGCCACAAGGCGCTGGCCGTGAACCTGTCCGACCTGGCGGCGTGTGGTGCCAAGCCGCTCGCGTTCACGCTGGCCCTGTCACTGCCCCGGGTCGATGAGGCCTGGCTGGCGGGCTTCTCGCGCGGGCTGCTGGCGCTGGCCGACGCCCACGGCTGCGAGCTGGTGGGTGGCGACACCACGCAGGGCCCGCTCAACATCTGCATCACCGTGTTTGGCGAGGTACCCACCGGCCAGGCCCTGCTGCGCAGCCGCGCACAGCCCGGCGACGACATCTATGTGAGTGGCACGCTGGGCGACGCCCGGCTGGCGCTGGAGGCGCTGCTCGGCCACATCGCCCTGCCCGCCGAGGTGATGGCCCGCGCCCGCCTGCGGCTGGAGCGCCCCACCCCGCGCGTGGCCCTGGGCCTGGCCCTGCGCGGCGTGGCCACCAGCGCCATGGATGTGAGCGACGGGCTGCTGGGCGACCTGTCGCACATCCTCCAAGCCTCGGGGGCAGGGGCCTGTATCGACACCTCAAAAACTATAAATTTGATAGCAGCAAAGGAATATTCGACTAGCGCAATCAGCCCATTGGACCCTGAACTGGTCCACCAATGCACCCTGGCGGGCGGCGACGACTACGAGCTGGCCTTCACCGCCCCGCGCGCGCGGCGTGACGCGGTGGCCGCCTCGGCGCAGGCAAGCGGCACACCCGTCACCCGCATCGGCACCGTGCTGGCTGAGCTAGGCCTGAGGCTGGTGGACGCGCAGGGACAGGCGGTGGAGAACCGTTACGCCTCGTTCGACCATTTCCGGTGACGGGTGGCGGCAGGCAAAAATTTTTTGCAACCCATGAATCCTTTTGCGCAACCAGCCGCTCTTGGTAGGGAAGGTGCCCTGTGCCGGCGCCTTCATTTCCCCACCAAGGAGTTTTTCACCATGCTGTACCGCAAGAACATCACCCGCCCCGAAAGCCTGCTGCGCGTTGCAGGGGGCGTCGCCCTCATCGCTGCAGGCCTGTGGTGGATGTCCGCATCGCCCCTGGGCCTGGCATTGGCCGCCTCGGGCGTTGGCAGCATCCTGAGCGGCGCGTTTGGCTACTGCCCCGCCTGTGCCATGGTGGGCCGCAAGCCTGTCGAGTGACCGCCCATGGCCACCACCCACCCAGCCCCCACCGTGGCCCAGCTGCTGCCCGCTGCACGCAGCGGTGACGCGGCGGCCATGGAGCAGCTGCTGCGCCTCACCCGTCCCGACATCCGCCGCTATGCGCTGCGCCACTGCGCCGCCACCACGGCGACGGACGACGTGGTTCAGGAGGCGCTCATCATCGTGTACCGCCGCGTGGGCGCGCTGCGCGAGGTAGCGGCGTTCGGCGGGTGGGTGGTGCGCATCGTGCAGCGGCTGTGCATGCAGCCCATGCTGGCCTGGCTCAAGGGCGTGCCGCTGGCGCAGGTGGAAGACAACCTCGCCTGGTCGCACCGCCCCGACCACGAACTGCGCCATGACCTGGCCCTGGCCATCGACTCGCTGCCGCCCCTGTACCGCGAGGCCCTGCTGATGCGCGACTTCGAGGAGCTGACCATCGAGGAGATGGCGCAGCGGCTGGGTGTGACGCGCGAGGCGGCCAAAAGCCGCCTGCACCGCGCGCGGGCCCTGGTGCGGGAGTACCTGGCACCCACGGACCGCACCAGCACCATGTAGCGCTGCAGCGCAGAGAACCCGCCTCAGCGCATCTGGAACAGCTCCTGGTGAAAGCGCGCAGGCGAGCGCCCCAGCTGCTCCATGCCCTGGCGCACCGCCTCGGCAAAACCCTGCGGTCCGCAGAACCACACACTCGCCGCCGGGCTGGTGCCCGCGAGCAACGCTGCGGGTGTCACCGGCCCGGCGTTGTCGCTGTAGTGAATCTCCAGCGTCACGCTGGGCAAGCGGGCACACAGTGCAGCCATGCGCTCGGCAAACACCGCCTCGCCCGCATGGCGCACACAGTAGTGCAGGTGCACCCGGGGCGCCAGCGCGGGCGTGGACTGCATCGACTCCAGCCAGGCCATGAACGGCGTGGCGCCAATGCCTGCGGCCACCCACACCTGCTCGGTGGCGCTGTCGCTGCGAAAGTCAAAGCAGCCATACGGCCCCTCGATGCTCACCGTCTGGCCCGGCTGCACCTGCAGGGGCAATTGCCCCGTGTGATCGCCCAGCGCCTTGATGGCAAACCGCAGCACGCCGTCGCCCTGGTCAGCATTGAGCAGGGTGAAGGGGTGCGCCCCCTCGGCACGGCCAAAGGTGACAAACGCAAACTGACCGGCCGCATGCTTCCAGCCACTGGCGGGGCTGACCTGGCAGGTCACCTCCAGCACCCCAGCCCCCTGGGGCGATACGCTCACCACACGGGCTGCATGGCGGCGGCGGCGCCCGATGGCCCCGGCCAGCGAGCGCACGGCGCACAGCGCCCCCACCAGCGTGCACAGGCCCACCAGAACACCTGCAGGCTGTTGCCACCAGGCGGGCGGCGTGAGCACCACGGCATGGAAGGCCAGCACCAGGTACACCACGGCCAGCAGCTTGTGCAGGTAGCGCCACACGTGGTACGGGAACCGCTGCCACAGCGTGACGACCAGCATGGCCGCGAGGAACCACACGGCCCACTCCCCCATCTCCTCGGCCAGGTGGCGGAAGGTGTTGAGCCACCAGTCCGCGCGCGGCGCGCGCACCGGGCGACCCACCCAGGCGGCCAGCAGGCTGCGCGACAGCTGCAGCCCGTAGTGCAGCAACGCCAGAACGATCGCGCCGATGCCCGCCCACTTGTGCAGGCGGTAGCTCTTGTCCAGGCCGTCCAGCGGCTTTTCCAGCCACGCGGGCCGCACGGCCAGCACCATGATCAGCGACATGAGTGCCCAGGCCGATACCCCACTGAGCAGGATCAGCTGGTTGCGCCACCACCAGACATCACCCCACGCGGGCGGCGCAGGCTGCGGCACCCACAGCGCCAGCAGCCACGCCGTACATGCCAGCACCAGGGAGCCCCCCAAGACCTTCTTCCACATCACCAGCCCCAAACACTTGTTGCAATGCAGCAAATATAGAAACCTGCGATGAACGCCACCTGAACGGTGTGTGAAGCAGCGGCAAAGCGCTGCAGCTTGTGGCCGGAGGTTGATCTGCATCAGCCCGCTGCGCGGGCGCCAGCCTCCCCGCAATCAAGCCCGCACAAAACGCGCGAGCGGCCTGCGCGGCGTGGCAGGCACCTCGCCCTGCGGGTAGCCCATGCGGCAGAACATCTGCACGGTGGGCTCCTGGGGCGTGCGCGGCGCGGGCCGCCCCAGCAACAGCTGGTGCACGCGCTCGAAGTGCGGGGCCATTTCGGCAAACTCCTGCACCGCCTGGCTCATGGGGTGCATGCCCACACCCAGCGCCGTGGCCTGCAACTGTTGGCGCACATACAGGCGCCCGGTACGGATCTGGTCGCTGCGGGTGTTGGGACCGGTGATCCACACAAAACCCATGGCCGTGCGGCTATGGCCCTCAAAACGCCCCATGGCGCTTTTGTAGGCGGCGCTGCCTTCGGCCGGGGGCTGGGTGCGGTCGAACATGCCCAGAGCGTCCACGGCGCGCACAAAAGGCGAGTTGATCGAGATGCCATCGCGGTGCTGCAGGATTTCGCCTGGCCCCACGCGCGTGAGCTGGATGCTTTCCATCATGGTGCGCGGCGTGAGCAGCTCTACCCGGGCAGATTCCCAGCACAGCGTGCGCAGCGCGGGCAACTGGTCGGCGCTGACGGTGCCGCCCACGCGCAGCGGGGCTTCAGCCGGTGCGCTGCCCAGCAACTGGGCCAGCACCCCGGGCGCGATGGCCCGGGTGGTATCGAAATCCGTCTTGGGCGTGCGACGCAGCAGCACCTGCGCAAACAGCGGGTCGGGCTGGCCACCAGGCTTGAGGGTGATGCGCGCCACGGGGCGGTCGTCCCAGTCCTTCAGGGCCGCAGGCATCTCGCCCTGCGGCCACAGCAACACCTCGCTGGCCACGCCTTGCTGAGCCAGCGCCATCACCAGCAGCTCCAGAAAGGCGCCGTGGCCGATCAGGATCTGGCGCCCCCACGGATCCGTCTGTGGCAGCACCCGCGCAGGGTCGGTGCGCAGGGTGATGACACCGCTCTCGCGCAAGTCCACCAGCCAGGGCTGCAGGTTGTGCGAATTGGGTGCGGTGATGGCATAGGCCACGGCACGGCGGCGCAGGTCGGTCTCGCCCACCGGACCTTTCCAGGCCTCCACCGCCTCGGCGGGATAGTGCGAGCCCACGGCACCACAGGCGACCAGCGTGCCCACAGTAGCGGCGGCGATGGTGCCGCCCCCTGCCAAACGGATGAAGTTGCGACGGTTCATGAGAATGCTCCGGTGGTTCAAGAGGTGATGCGGTCAGGCCAGCGCGGCGCGGATTGAACGGGTGGACACCAGCCCCAAATCGACCAGCGCCTGGCGCACGGCCTGATCGAAGGGGGTGTGTGGCTCGTCGCCGATGAGCGCGCGCAGGCGGGTGTTGTCCAGACGGTGGGGCGTGCGCCACAGATAGCGCATGTCCGCCAGCGCAGCGAACGTGGGGGCCACCAGCCCCATCACGCGCAGCAGCGGCCACGGCAACTGGCCCACCCGCAGCGCGCCCGCATCGGGCAACCAGCCCTGCTCTGCTGCAATCGCCGTGAAGCTGTGCAGCCACTGCTGCGCGGTAACGTGGTGCCCAGCGAAATGCAGGCACTCGAAGGAGGCCAGCCGGTCACGCTCTTGCGCCACGCGCACGAAGGTGCTGGCCAGGTCGGGCAGGTAAGCCCAGGGCGTGGCCACATCCAGCGGGCCGGGCCAGGTGATGCGGCCCCGGGGCAGGTCCTTGGCAATGGCCTGGTCGATCCAGCTGCCCGTGCCGCTGCCAAAAAAATCCCCGGCGCGCAACACCACAGCACGTAACTCGCCCTGTCGCGTGGCGGCCTGCAGCCGCTGCTCCAGCTCCACCCGCATGCGGCCCTTGAAACCGGTGGCGGCCTGGGGTGTGTCTTCGCGCAGTACGGGCGGCATGGCTTCGCCAAAGTTGTAGACGTTGCCCGGCAGCATCAGCGTGGCGCGCAGCTGGCAGGTGACGGCGATGGCCGCCTCCATCAGCACCGGTGCCTGCTCGCGCCAGGCCTTGTGGGTGTAGGCAGGGTTGAGCGCATGCACCACCACCTGCGCGCCCTGTGCCTGGGCCGCCAGCGCGGCAGTGTCTTCCACTCCCACCGGCATCCACCACACGCCAGGAATGGCGGGCAATGCAGCGCTCTGCGCACTGGGGCGCACCTGGGCCAGCACCTGCCAGCCTGCCTGCGCAAAGGCGCGGGTGGCCGCCAGTCCCAGCCGCCCCCGGGCGCCCAGGATCAACACGGTGGAGGGATTGTCCGTGGAGTGTGGAAAACGGGTGTGGGTGATCATCTGAGGGCTCCATTCACAAGGGATGGAGCGATTGTGAAAACGCCGGCACCGTTACACAATTGGCTAAGTGTTCATATCAGCAATGCAAATATGAATACCTCTAACCACCCTCCTGCCGCCCCATTGCGGGCACGCTATTGCCATGAACCAGACCTTTGACTGGAGCCTCGTACAGTCCTTCCTGGCCGCACTCGACCAGGGTAGCCTGCTGGGCGCCGCCCGTGCGCTCAACGCCAGCCAGCCCACCATCGGCCGCCACATTGCCGAGCTGGAATCGCAGCTGGGCGTGCTGCTGTTTGAGCGCACCGGGCGCGGCCTGCTGCCCACGGCCACGGCGCTGCGGCTGGCCGAATCGGCCCGCGCCATGGAGATGGGCGCCCACCAGCTCGCACGCAGCGTGTCGGGCGCGGAGGAAGGCGTGACCGGCACCGTGCGCATCACCGCCAGCCAGCCCGTGGCCTGCGTGCTGCTGCCGCCCGTGCTGGCGCGCATGCGCCAGGCGCTGCCCGAGGTGCAGGTGGAGCTGGTGGCCAGCAACCAGGTCACCAACCTGCTGCGCCGCGAGGCCGACATTGCGCTGCGCATGGTGCGCCCCGACCAGGCCAGCCTGGTGGCCAAGCGCATCGGCGCGGTGACGCTGGGCGCCTATGCCCACCGCGACTACCTGCGCCGCAAGGGCACACCCCGCCAACCGCCCGACCTGCTGCAGCACGAGCTGGTGGGCAACGACCGGCACGAAGACATCCAGCAAGGCTTTGCCGCGATGGGCTACCCGGTGGAGCGCGGGCACTTCGCGTTCCGCACCGACGACCTCATGGCCTACTGGGAGGCTGTGCGGGCGGGGCTGGGCATCGGCTTTGTGGGCAACTACCTGGCCCGCACCGACCCGAACGTGGTGGCCGTGCTGCCCATGCTGCCCCTGCCCGATCTGCCCATCTGGCTCACGGTGCACCGCGAGATCCGCACCAGCCGCAAAATTCGGGCGGTGTATGACTTTCTGGCGGCAGAGGTGCCCTTGGTGCTGTAGACCACGGGCAGCTCGCTGCCTGGCTGCTAGCATCCCAGTCCCTTTGTCCATTGCGCCCAAGGAGCCCCATGCGCCCCGTGAGCCCCCCATTCCCCTTCCTTCACCTTCCAGCGCGCCCCGCACTGCTGGTACTGGGCCTGGCCGTGCTGGCCCCGCTGCCCGTTGCAGCCCAGGCCCAGGACACCTCCCGCATCGCCCGTGTCACCGTCTACCCCGGCAGCGCCACGGTAGAGCGCGTGGCCAAGGTGGCCGCTGGCGCGCGCAGCCTCACGCTGGCCTGCCTGCCCGCGTCGCTGGATGTGCAAAGCCTGCAGATCAACGCCGACCCCGCCGTGCGCGTGGGCGAGTTCAATGTGCTCACCGAAGACCGCGACGTGGCGGCAGGCTGCGCCAGTCCGCTGGACGGCCGCATCCGCGAGCTGGAGGACCAGATCGCGGGGGTGAAGGCCGAGGCCTCGGCCCTGCAGCTGGTGGACGGCTATCTGCGCAGCGTGGCGCAAACCGGCGCGGGCCCGGAGTCGGCAGCGCCTGCCACTTCCGCCCCCCGTGCTGCCACACCGACGCCCGCACAGATCACCGCCACTGCCGAGGTCCTGCGCAAATCCGGGCAGGACAGCTTTGCACGCGCGCACCAGCTCCAGCGCAAGCAGGAGGCACTGGAGCTGGCCCTCAAGCCGCTCGTGGCAGAGCGCGACCGCGTGGCCAGCCAGCGTGCGCGGGTGGTGTCAGTCACCATCAACCTGGCTACCGAGCGCGAGGCTGAGCTGCGCCTGTCCTACCAGGTGCGCGGCCCCGGCTGGCAGCCCAGCTACCGCGCCACGCTGGATGCGAACAAATCCACGGTGCTGATCGAACGCCAGGCGCTGGTGGCCCAGAACAGCGGCGAAGACTGGGGCAGTGTGCAGCTGACCCTGTCCACCGGCCAGCCGGGCCGCGCCACTCAAGGGCAACTGCCCCGCCCCTGGTGGCTGAACGTGGCACCGCCCCCTCAGGCCTCGCCCGCGCCGGCCATGGCGATGGCGCCTGCGCCCGCACCGGCCATTGCGTCCCTGTCCCGGTCCCGCAATGCCGCCGAGGAAGCCATGCCCACCTTTGACGTGAGCGCCCTCGACAAGGGGTTTGCCACCGAGTTCGCCGTGCCCCAGCGCATCACCGTGCCCTCCAGCGGCCAGCGCGTGACGCTGGCGCTGGGCAATCACAGCGCCCCCGCCACGCTGGTCACGCGCACGGCACCGGCCATGGAAGAAGCCGCCTACCTGGTTGCCCACATTGCCCAGCCGCCCGGCGTGTGGCCGGCAGGCGCAGCAGGCCTGTACCGCGATGGCGCCTTTGTGGGCAACGGCCGCATCGACTTTGGCGCGCCCAGTGCAGGCGCCCCAGCCGGCAGCACCAGCCTGTCGTTTGGCCGCGATGAACTGGTCACCGTACGGGCCGAGCCCGTGCAGGATCTGACGGGCAGCAGCGGGTTTACCGGCTCGCGCGTGGAGCGCAAGACGCGCCGGACCTACAGCGTGGAGAACCGCCACAAGACGGCCATCACGCTGCAGGTGCTGCATGCCGCACCAGTGTCGCGCAACGAGAAGATCGAGGTCGAATCGCGCTACCAGCCCCAGCCGGCGGACACAGCCTGGAACCGCACGCCCGGCACCGTGTCCTGGCAGCAGACTTTGGCAGCCG
Source organism: Acidovorax sp. 22279 (assembly GCF_052045435.1). NCBI lineage: Bacteria > Pseudomonadati > Pseudomonadota > Betaproteobacteria > Burkholderiales > Comamonadaceae > Acidovorax > Acidovorax sp. 22279. Next base: position 41,861 of record NZ_JBQEOV010000005.1, on the reverse strand, counting down.
GGGCCAGCGCACAGTTCAGTGCCGAGCACACCATCCGCTACCCCAAGGACGTGGAGTTGATCGAACGCCAGTGACCTTGGCAACACGGTGACTGGCCCTCCAAAGACCCCGCGCAACGGCGTGTCGGTCACAATCCGCCCCAGCGATCACATTGGTGCCACCAAGCCCCCAGGAGCCCGCCGCCATGAGTTACCAACACCTCCTTGTTGCCGTTGACGGCAGCCCCACCGCTGACCATGCAGTAAACGAAGCCACGGGCCTGGCCAAGGCAACAGGCGGACGCATTCGCCTGCTGAACGTGATGGACCCTTTGGCCCACATCAGCGGTTTTGAGCGGCCCGAGGTTTACAGCCAGGAGGTGCTGCCCCGCCTGCGCCAGGCGGGCGAGGCGTTGCTGCGCCGCGCCCAAGAGCGCGTGGCGCAAAGCGGCGTGCCGGTGGACACGGTGCTGATCGAAAACCTGGATGCCCGGGTGGCTGACCTGGTGGTGGAACACGCGCGGGCCTGGGGCGCCGACCTGATCGTGCTGGGCACCCACGGGCGCCGTGGCCTGGCACGCGTGCTGATGGGCAGTGATGCCGAGCAGATTGCCCGCACCGCTCCCGTGCCCGTACTGCTGGTGCGCCTGCCTGCCGGGGCAGACGGCGGCGCCGCCAGCGCCTGATCAATTTTCCGTCGCGACATGACCGCTTCCGAGCCACTGCCACCCCTTGCCCCCCTGCGCCCCAGCGTGCGCTTCATGCTGTCCCACCCCGCCCACTTCATGGCGCTGGGCTTTGGCGCGGGCCTGGCCCCCAAGGCGCCAGGCACCGTGGGCACGCTGTGGGCCTGGCTGGCCTACCTGGTGCTGCAGCAGTGGCTGAACCCGCGGCAAATGGGCCTGTTGATCGTGATCAGCACCGTGGTGGGCTGGTGGGCCTGCACCACCACAGCGCGCCACATGCGCGTGGCCGACCCCGGCAGCATCGTGTGGGACGAAGTCGTGGCCTTCTGGCTGGTGCTGTGGCTGGCCATGCCCATGGGGCTGTGGGGGCAGGTGGTGGCGTTTGGGCTGTTCCGCTTTTTTGATGCTGCCAAACCTGGCCCGGTGGGCTGGGCCGACAGCCTGTTCAAGGGCTTTGGCTGGCGCGGGGGCTGGGGTATCTTGTGGGACGACTTTGTGGCAGCCTTCTGTACCTTGCTGGTCATCGCACTGTGGAGGTTCTGATGGCACCCACGTCACTATCAAAAAGTGAGCTGCTAGCGCAGGAAGTGCAAGCGCTTGAGGCCAATTTGACGCAAATATCGCTGCGTTTGCTGGCCCGCCGCCACATGCTGGCCACTGCCGAGAGCTGCACCGGCGGCATGATCGCCGCCGCCTGCACCGACCTGTCGGGCTCCAGCCAGTGGTTCGAGCGCGGCTTTGTGACCTATTCCAACGAGGCCAAGGCCGAGATGCTGGGGGTGCCCCCCGGCCTGATCGAGCAGCACGGTGCGGTGAGCGAGCCTGTGGCACGCGCCATGGCCGATGGTGCGCTGACCCACTCGCGCGCGCAGGTCAGCCTGGCCGTGACCGGCGTCGCGGGCCCCACAGGCGGCACCGAGACCAAGCCGGTGGGCACCGTGTGGTTTGCCTGGTGCGTGGGCGGCGAAACCCACAGCGAGATGCAGCACTTTGCCGGGGACCGCGCCGCCGTGCGCACGGCCACGCTGCGATACGCCGTGAAGCGGCTGCTGAGCCTGCTGCCTGCCTGACCTCGCTGGCAAGATCCCCGGCCCCGGCCCCGGCCCCGGCATGGGCGGCCGCTGTCGTCCACAAGACAGGACTCCACCCGCCCCTTGCCACACCATACGGCCATGACAACGACACCCTCCTGGTTTGACGGCTTTGCCACCCGGCGCATCACCACCTCGGGCGCGGAGATCTTTGTGCGCACCGGCGGCACCGTGGGCGCGCCCCCGCTGCTGCTGTTGCACGGCTTTCCGCAAACGCATGCGCTGTGGCACCGCGTGGTGCAGCAATTGGCACGCGACTACTGTCTGGTGCTGCCCGACTTGCGTGGCTATGGCGACTCATCCCACGCGCCCGGCCTGCCCGACCACAGCAACTACAGCAAACGCGCCCTGGCGCAGGACATGGCCGAGGTAATGACCACGCTGGGCCACGACACGTTTTACCTGTGTGGCCACGACCGGGGCGGCCGTGTGGCCCACCGCCTGGCGCTGGACCACGCCGCGCGCGTGAAGAAGCTGTGCGTGATCGACATCGCCCCCACGCTCGACATGTACGCGCGCACCGACATGGAGTTTGCGCACGCCTATTACCACTGGTTCCACCTGATCCAGCCCGCGCCGCTGCCCGAGACCATGATCGGCGGCAACGCCCGCGCCTACCTGCACGCCAAGCTGGGCGGCTGGGGCAGCGCGGGCCTGGCCCACATCGAGCCCCAGGCCCTGGCCGATTACGAACGCTGCTTTTGCACACCCGAAGCCATCCACACCGCCTGTGAGGACTACCGCGCCAGTGCGGGCGTCGACCTGGACCACGACCGTGACAGCCGCGCGCGCGGCGAGAAGATCACCTGTGACACCCTCGTGATCTGGGGTGCGCACGGTGTGGTGCACCGGCTGTTCGATCCGCTGGCGCTGTGGCAGGCGCAGTGCGCGGGCGTGGTTACTGGCCAGGCCGTTGCGGCGGGGCACTTCATCCCCGAACAATTGCCCGAGGCCACGGCCCAGGCGCTGAGCGCCTTCATGCGCTGACGACCAGGTCCGATGCGGCCCGAAAGGGCAATCGAAAGGATCTGCCGTGCATTTGTTCACGCGCTGCGCGGCCACCATGCCCCGTGCAGTGCGCACAGGTGCCATTGCGTTCCTAGAATCCGCCGCTTCGCACGCTGCGGAACCCATGGCCAGCGCCGGTGGCTGGTAAGCCATCACCTTCCGCAGCGCCCCCACTGTGCCTTGCCGATTGCGTGACCATGCCTCCCTTTACCGCGACCCAGAACCAACTGCTCACCGAGCACCTGCGCAACTTTCTGCCAGGCATCGAGCCCGAAGCGCTGGAGCTGCTGCGCGCCCAGCTGGAATGGGTGGAGGTGCCCGGCGGCAGCACGCTGATGACCCAGGGCGAGCCCGGCGAATCGATGTACCTCACCGTCAGCGGCCGCCTGCGCGCCTACGTGCGCAGTGACGACGGCCATAGCGGTACACAGCGCCGCGTGGCCGACATGGGCCGGGGCCAGGTGATTGGCGAGATCAGCCTGTTCACCGACGCGCCCCGGGCCGCCACCGTGGTCGCCGTGCGCGACTCGGTGCTGGTGCGCCTGACCAAGGACGTGTTCAAGACCCTGCTGGCCAGCAGCGCCCAGGTGTCGATTGCGCTCACGCGCCAGATCATCCAGCGCCTGCAGTCCGGCACCGCCGCCCATACGGCCGCGCAGGAGCGCCCGGTGGCCATGGGCCTGCTGCCAGTGAGCTGCGGCGTAGACCTGCAGGCTTTTGGCCAGCGTCTGGCGCGCCACCTCGGCACGGTGGGCCGGGTACGGGTGGTGGACTCGACCACCGTGGACGCCGAATTGCAGGAGCCAGGCATTGCGCAGCGCGAAGGCGCCGACGCCACGGCCAACCGCCGCATTGCCATGCTGCTCGACGAGATCGAGGCCCGCAACGACTTTGTGCTGCTGCTGGCCGACCCCGAGCCCACCCCCTGGACGCGCCGCGTGAGCCGCCACTGCGACGAGTTGCTGCTGCTGGCCGACGCGCAGGCCGAGCCCGCCATCCACCCCATCGAGGAAAACTGCCTGCTGCGCCGCGCGCCCCTGGCCGAGGCCGCCGAGATCCTGGTGCTGCTGCACCCGGAAGGCACGCAGTGCCCACGTGGCACCCAGCAATGGCTGGACCGCCGCCCCGTGGCCGACCACGTGCATGTGCGCCCCACCCTCGACCGCGACATGGCGCGCCTAGCCCGCATCCAGAGCCGCACGGCCGTCGGCCTGGTGCTGGCGGGCGGCGGTGCGCGCGGCTTTGCGCACCTGGGCATCTACCGCGCCTTGCAGGAAGAAGGCGTGGAGATCGACTGCGTGGGCGGCACCAGCATCGGATCGGTCATGGCCGCGTATGTGGCATCCGACCGGCCGCTGGCGACGGTGATGGCCAACGCCCGCGAGGCGTTTCGCACCAACCCCACGGGCGACTGGAGCCTGCTGCCGCTGATGTCGCTCATCAAGGGCCGCCGACTGCGCCACATCCTGCACGAGGCCGTGGGGAGCCTGGTGGGTTTCCCGGCCCAAGTGGAAGACCTGTGGAAGAACTACTACTGCGTGGCCACCAACTACTCGCGCGCCAGCGAACAGGTGGTGCGCCGTGGCAGCCTGGTGAAGTCGCTGCTGGCCAGCATCTCCATCCCCGGTGCATTGCCGCCTGTGGTGCACGAGGGTGACCTGCTGTGCGACGGTGGCACGTTCAACAACTTCCCAGTGGATGTGATGCGCAGCAGCATGCGCGGCGTGGGCACGGTGATTGGTGTGGACCTGAACTTCCGCAAGCCACGCCGCATCGAGCTGGACGACATCCCCAGCAGCTGGGCCCTGCTGCGCGACAAGCTGCGCCCGCGCGCCCAGCGGCGCTACAAGCTGCCCTCGCTGGCCAGCTACCTCATGCAGGTCACCATCCTGTACAGCATGTCGCGCCAGCGCCAGTCGCAGCAGCTCACAGACCTGTACTTCAACCCCCCCATGGACCGCGTGGGCATGCTGCAGTGGAACCGGTTCGAGCAGATCGTGCAGCAGGGGTATGCGCACGGCATCCAGGTGCTGGACGCATTGGACGACACCAAGCGGCGGCGCATCGGTGGGTTGCGCACCGGCTGAACGCACATCGCCGCGCAGGTCCCCCAGGTGGCATGCAGCGTTCCGGCCGGGGTGTAGCATGGACGCCCTTGAGGAGGAGAACCCATGCACCCCAACGCCCAGACCCTGCAACGCTTCTACACCGCGTTTGCGCAACTGGACCATGCCACCATGGCGGCCTGCTATGCCCCCGACGCCACGTTTGACGACGAGGCCTTTTCCCTGAAAGGCCGCGAGCAGGTGGCAGGCATGTGGCGCATGCTGTGCACTGCGACGAAAAAGCCCGGCGCCGCCGAGCACTGGAAGCTGGAGTTCAGCGGCATCGACGCCGATGCGCAGGGCGGCAAGGCGCACTGGGAGGCGCACTACCTCTTCAGCGCCACCGGGCGCAAGGTGCACAACATCATCGACGGCACCTTCACCTTCACGCCCGACGGGCTGATTGCCACGCACCGTGACCGCTTCAACTTCTGGCGCTGGGCCCGGCAGGCGCTGGGCGCGCCGGGCCTGCTGCTGGGCTGGTCGCCTTCGCTCAAGCGCAAGGTGCGGAGTACGGCAGCGGGGAATTTGAAGAAGTTTCTGGCGCAGGAAGTACGGTCTCTCTGACCCGCACAGAAGCCCGCAGGACACGACACAAGCCCCTTGTGCAAACGACTGCGCTTTAGCTTCCGATTTTCTTGCGACGTACAGCATTGAATGCCGATGCCGCCATGGCCAGTAACAGTGCCATAAGCCCCCATTCGCTCAGCGTCGGAACCGAGGTTGCGCTGGCGGCGAGCACGTTGAGTGTGGCATTGGCGGCAGGGGCGCTGCCAGAACTGGAATTCAGGCCCGTAGTAACGTTGTTTTTTACACCCGGCGCTGTTGCGGTGACCTGAACAGAAAACGTGCAACTGGCCCCACCGGCCAACACCCCGCCGGCCAAGGCCACCGAGGAGGAACCCGGTGCGGCGGTCACCACGCTGCCGACCCCACAGTCGCCCACCAAACCGTTGGGAGTGGAGACCACCAGGCCCGCCGGCAAATTGTCTGTGAACGTGATGTTATTCGCAGCTGGCCCCAGCCGATTGATGGTGAACGCCAGCGAGGTGGAACTTCCGACCGAGACGCTGGGCGCTCCAAACGCCTTGCTAAAAGTAAAAACAACGCCTGCTTGCGCACCTGTTGCCGCCAAAGCGCCTGCGCCAACCAACAGCGCGCCCATCCAACGAACTTTCGACATATCACCCTTAAAAATACAAATTTTCTGAACGCTCAATCGAGCGAGTGGCGTTTGTACTTCAGAGTTTTGCAAATGTCTTGCAAAAAATGACCGCGTGCCACCGGTCTTGAAAGGGAGGCCTCAGGGCAGCTTGCCAAAGGGTTGGATCAGGGCCCGCCATAACCCGTCAGGCCGGGCATCATTGTTGTTGTCGTTGGCCAGCCCCAAGTGCATGCCCTGATGGCCCAACGTTGGTTGCGCGCAATATGTTCCCATCAGGCGGTCCCACCAGGGGAACACCATTCCGAAGTTGCTGTTGCCTTCATCCATGCGGTCGGAATGGTGCACACGGTGCATATCAGGGGTCACCATCACCCAACGCAGTCTCCGATCCCAGCGCAATGGGATCGCAACATTGGCATGGCAAAACGCGGTGTGCACCAGTTGAAGCACCGCATAGAACAACAAGGACACAAGAGGCATGCCCAGTGCCGCGCACAGCATCAGCGTCAGAGCCGCAAGTGCCACCACTTCCAGAGGATGGTGGCGCACACTGGTCGTCACATCGAATGCGGCATCCGCGTGATGCACTTGGTGCATTCGCCACAGAAGTGGAATGGCGTGCGAAGCACGATGCAGCACATACTGGATTGCATCCACCAGCAACACACCGATGACGATCTTGGGAACATCGGGCAATGCCCCCCCGGCCAACCCGGTCCACCCCAAGGACGCCCCAAGTCGCACCGCAGCGGTCTGCACAGGCTCGGCCACCCACCACATCAACAGACCCCCCAGTCCATACAGCAGCAGGTTGACCCTTCTCCGGCCTTGGTGGCTTTCGCCAGTCACACGGCGAGGCCAGAAGTGCTCTGTCAAAGCAAGAATGCCCAGGACCACTGAGAGCAATACGTACTGCCCCCATTCAAAGTGATCCATCACGGCCTGCATGAACTGCATCAGGTTTGTGTACCCAAAGAGGCCTTAAGCGCCGTGGCACTTCTTGTACTTCTTGCCGCTACCGCAGTGGCACGGGTCATTGCGCCCCGGCTCGGGCGCCTTGCGCACCGTCTCCACGCGCGGGCCCATGCTCTTCCACAGCTGGCGCAGGTCGTACACGGCCCAGATGGCTTCGCCAAAGGCTTCCACGCGCGCCTGGCTGGTGCTGGGCGGGCCGTCTTCGTCGTACATGCAGACTTCGGGCTTGCCGGTGTCGTCTTCCGTCAGGGCCACGATGCGCTCCAGCGCGTCATCCAGCCACTTGGCGGCTTCCTTGTCGCGCGGGGCGGCCCAGTCTTCGGGCCAGTTTTCCACCGCAAACATGAAGCCCAGCGCCCAGACCTGGCCGAAGGACGGGATCTCCTGGTCGTCGCCCATTTCGGCGCGCTGCTCGTCGGTCAGGCTGGCCACGGCGCCGCGCATGTCCATGGCTTCGGGCTGGAAGGTGCGGTCGTCGTCCAGCGTCTTCACGTCGGTGTCGAGCTGGGCCACGATCTCGTTCCAGCGGCGCATCCACAGGTCCATGAAGCGGGCTTGCTGCGCGGCATCGGCAAACGCAGGCAACTGCGGCAGCGGGTCGCCTCCGGCCACATCCAGCTCGGCGCCATCGCCCAGCAGCATGGGCAGGTACTCGGCCGGGCCGATGGGGCGGCGGCTGCAGATCAGCGCGGTCATGAAGCCGTCGCAGAACTCCCACTGCGGGATTTCCTCGCCGCGCGCGCGCAGGTCGTCGAGGATGTTGTCCATCTCCTCCAGCTCATCCGGGCCCAGCGCAGCGGCCGGGGCGGTGGTGGGGTCGAGATCGTCGGTGGCGGGGGTGGGCGATACAGGTTCGGTCATGGAAGGACTCCGGTCGTCAAGGGAGAAAGCGGGGGCGGCAAAACAATGTTTTACTTTTATGATGCGCAGGCCTTGTGCCGTGGCGCGGGCCACGGCGGCCAGGGGTGGTGCCAGTGCAGAAAAAAGCGCAGCGCGCCATCCGGCAACCCCACAAAAAGGCGGCCAGTGTAGCCCCTGCGCCCTCCGCTCGCGCCACCGACCCCAACCAGGACGCCCCATGATCCACCAGCTCAACTCCCTCTACCCGGTGCGCTACACGGCCTTTGCGCTGTGCGTGTTCGGGCTGCTGCTGTCGCTGTTTGCGCTGGTGGCCTTTGGCATGGGGCTGCCCGTGGTGCTGGTGTTTGCGGCGCTGGTGGCCCTGGGCGTGTACGACTTGCAGCAGTCGCGCCACGCCATCCTGCGCAACTACCCGGTCATCGGCCATATCCGCTTCATGCTCGAATATGTACGGCCCGAGGTGCGCCAGTATTTCATCGAAAGCGACAGCGAGGCCGCGCCGTTCTCGCGCGCGCAGCGCTCGCTGGTGTACCAGCGCGCCAAGGGTGACCCGGACAACCGGCCGTTTGGCACGCACCTGGACGTGGGCGCGCATGGGTATGAATGGGTGAACCACTCGCTCGCGCCCACGCAGCTGCCGTCGCACGACTTCCGCGTGTGGATCGGTGGCAGCCCCGATGCGCCGTCGCCGTCCGTATCGCCCTGCACCCAGCCCTACCACGCGAGCGTGTTCAACATCTCGGCCATGAGCTTTGGCGCACTGTCGGCCAACGCCATCCTGGCGCTCAACCAGGGGGCCCAAAAAGGCGGCTTTGCGCACGACACGGGCGAGGGCAGCATCAGCCAGCACCACCGCGTGCACGGCGGCGACTTGATCTGGGAGATCGGCTCGGGCTACTTTGGCTGCCGCAACCCCGATGGCACCTTCAGCGAAGAGCGTTTTGCGGCCAACGCCACCGACCCGCAGGTCAAGATGATCGAGCTCAAACTCAGCCAGGGCGCCAAGCCCGGCCACGGCGGCGTGCTGCCCGGCGCCAAGGTGACGGCCGAGATCGCGGCCGCGCGCGGCGTGAAGGCCGGCGAGGCCTGCATTTCGCCCGCCAGCCACAGCGCGTTTCGCACGCCGGTGGAGATGATGCATTTCATCGCCAGGCTGCGTACGCTTTCGGGCGGCAAGCCCACGGGCTTCAAGTTCTGCCTGGGCCACCCCTGGGAGTGGTTTGCCATCGTCAAGGCCATGCTGGTCACGGGCATTACGCCCGACTTCATCGTGGTCGATGGCGCCGAGGGCGGCACCGGCGCGGCACCGGTGGAGTTCAGCGACCACGTGGGCGCGCCGCTGCAGGAGGGCCTGCTGCTGGTGCACAACACGCTGGTGGGCGTGAACCTGCGCGACCGTGTGCGCATTGGCTGCGCGGGCAAGGTCATCAGCGCTTTCGACATCGCGCGCATGATGGCGCTGGGCGCCGACTGGTGCAACGCGGGGCGCGGCTTCATGATGGCGCTGGGCTGCATCCAGGCGCAAAGCTGCCACACCGGCCACTGCCCCACGGGCGTAACCACCCAAGATCCGCTGCGCCAACAGGCCCTGGTGGTGCCCGACAAGGCCACGCGCGTGGCGCAGTTCCACCGCAGCACCTTGCACGCGTTGCAAGAGCTGGTGCAGGCCGCCGGCCTGCGCCACCCCAAGGACATCACCGCCCACCACATCGTGCGCCGCATCAGCGACACCGAGGTGCGCCTGCTGTCCAACCTCATCACCCGCATGTTGCCCGGTGCGCTGCTGGGCACGCTCGACGCGCAGCACAACGTGTTCCGCCTGTACTGGCCGCTGGCCAGCGCGCACAGTTTTCAGGCCAGCGAGCCTGCGCTGGAACCCTCCATCCCCCACCATGTCGAGCTGGTGCACGCCGCAGCCGTGGGCACCGCAGCGGCGGTGGCGGGGGACGTTGCTGTATGAATTTGACGATGGACGCCTCCGCCCCCACCCACACCACCGCCCCGGACTACGCCGCTTTTTTGCAGCAGCAGCTGACCACCCAGCCGCACAACGTGATGGCTCATGTGCTGGGCAACGAACAGATCTGGATCAAGCGCGCAGGCGCTCCCCATGGCACGGGCCGCTACCGCGCCATGGCCTTGCTGGCAGCCCTGCTGCGGCTGTACGCCCTGCGCCCCGTGCCCAACCCCGGCGGCCCCACGGCCATTGCCACCGAAGTGCAGCGCCTGCGCGACCTGGCAGCACGCGGCATCCGCGTGCCCGTAGTGCTGGCCGCGTTGCCGAACGGTTTTGCCATGCGCCACCTGGGCAACGTGGGTGAGGAAACCCATTCGCTGGGCAACGAGATCGACCACGCCGTGCAGGCGGGCGACACGGCCGCTGTGCTGGCGCTGTGGCAGCAAGGGCTGGACACCTTGGCCCAGGTGCACCACCAGGGCACCTGCCTGAGCCAGGCCTTCGCGCGCAACCTGGTGCGCTGCCCCGATGGCGAGGTGGCCTGCATCGACTTTGAGGACGACCCCGCCGCCGTGCTGCCGCTGGCGGTGTGCCATGTGCGCGATGCGCTGTGTTACGCGCATTCCACCGCGATCTACCTGCACAACAGCGGCACGCTGGCCGAGGGGCGCGAGCGCTGGGCGGCGTGGATGGCGCAGGGGAGCGAGGAGATGCGGGCGGTGCTGGCCACCAGTGTCCGGCGGATGGGGTGGATGCGACATCTGCCCACCAATCGCAAACTGGGGCGGGATTTGCAGCGGGTGCGGGCGGCGTATGACCTCTTGGCTCAAGGCTAGATCAACCAGTAGGTCGGGTTAGCCGCTGGCGTAACCCGACAGGCCATGCCCGTGGAAGAAAACGTCGGGTTAGACCGCGCTACCCCAACCTACGCCAGCCACAGCCAGGCAGCAACCCCCAAGCAGCCCACCGACAGCATCACAAAAATCCAGTAGAGGCCGGGAATGCCCCCCACTGCAGTGATTTCGTTCGATTGCGCGCCCTCCTGCTCGGCGCGCGACAAAGGATCCACACCAACCGCCCGACCGGAAGAGGGCGGCACGGCCCAGACTTTGTGACCGGATGTCCGGTTGAACTGAAACGCATCAAAAGCGAGGTAGGCGAAGAAGCCCGAGAGGACAAGAAAACCCAACGGCCCCATACCGATCCTTGCAGCAGAAACTAATCAATGCGTGATCAGGCCGCCGCCGTGGCGGGCGCCTCTTCCAGCACCAGCGCCGTCGCCACATCCGCCCCCAGGTTCACCAACCGCTTGCGCATGCAGATCACCGCCTTGTCCTTGCTCAGCAAAATTGCCCGGTGCGCCGCCGCCAGGTCGATGAACTTCTGGTCGTCCGCGTCCTTGCACACGTAGGCCACCTTGGGTGCGATGTCCACCAGACGTGCCTGCGCATCAAACGCGGCCAGCACCTGTGCGGCACTCACGCGGTAGTAGTTCATGCGCTCAACGATGTGCGGGTATGCCAGCACGCGCTCCAGCTCGTCGCGCATGACCTGCGTGGCGATCCAGGCCAGGCGACCCTGGGCCAGCAGCGTGCGCAATGGCACGGTGCGCGGGTCGCTGAAGATCAGCAGGTCCAGCGCCACGTTGGTATCCACCACCACAGGGCGCGCCGGCTCGTCCGCCGGGGCCTCGGCGGGCAGGGGCAGTTCAACCTTCATGGCGTGGGCTGCCTTCGGGGGCAGGCTTGGTAGCCCGGTCGCGCACAGCACCCTTGATCATGTCGAAGCGGAACATGCGGCATTCAATGGGCCCGTTCCACATGGGCACGCGGCGCGATTCCTTCAGGCGCATCTTGCCGGGCAGTTTCAGGTCGGGCGTGAGCATCCAGGCCGTCCAGCCGCTGTAGTTCTTCTTCCAGTGCGTGGCCAGCTGGCTGAAGAACTCACCGCCGTCTTCGGTCTGTGCCTCTTCGCGGCCCACGGCCATGCCCTGGGCGCGATCGGCGGCGCGCTCGCTGGCGTTGCGGCCTGCAGTGCCGGCGGCGGCAATGCGCTCGCCGTAGGGTGGGTTGAGCAGCATCACACCGGGTTGCTCACAGGGCGGCATGCGCTGCAGGGCGTCGCCGCCGCGCAGCTGCACGGCGTCGGCCACGCCCGCGCGCTCGGCGTTGCGCTGCGCAAAGTCGACCATGCGGAAGGCCACATCACTGCCAAAAATGGGCACTGCGCTGGTCTGTATTGTGCTTTCAGCTTCGTTTTTGATAGCAGTCCAGACATGGGCCTGGAACGGCAGCAGTTTCTCGAACGCAAAGCGCCGCAGCATGCCCGCCGGGATGCGGCAGGCGATCTGCGCGGCCTCGACCACGATGGTGCCGCTGCCGCAGCAGGGGTCGTACAGGGGCTGTGGGTTGTCGCCATGCGGGTCCCAGCCGCTGGCGGCGATCATGGCGGCGGCCAGGGTTTCCTTGAGCGGCGCGTCGCCCTTGTCCTCGCGCCAGCCGCGCTTGAACAGCGGCTCGCCCGAGGTGTCGATGTAGATCGTGGCCTCGTCGGTGGTCAGGTGCAGGTGGATGCGCACATCGGGCCACTGGGTGTTCACATCGGGGCGTACGCCGCTCTTGTGGCGGAAGCGGTCGGCCACCGCGTCCTTGACCTTGAGGCCCGCGAAGTTCAGGCTCTGCAGCGGGCTGTGCTGGGCCGTCACCTCGACCTTGAAGGTCTGGCGCGTGGTGAACCAGATCTCCCAGGCCACCTCGCTGGCCATGGCGTAGAGGTCGTTCTCAGACCGGTAGGGGCGGTGCGCCAGCTGCACCAGCACGCGCTGGGCCAGGCGGCTGTGCAGGTTGAGCTGCATGGCCTGGCGCCATGAGGCGCGCAGCAGCACGCCGCCCCGGCCCACCAGCAGGTCTTGCCCCGTGAGGCCGGTGATGCCATGCACCTCGTCGGCCAGAAAGCCCTCGACGCCCGCGGCGCAGGGGAGAAAAAGTTGGAGTTGGTTCATGTCGATGGGGAGGATACGCGCTCGGACAATGCATGGGAATCCGGCGTTCCCGCGCGGGCCAGCAGCAGCTGGCGGATGGAGTCCGGGATGGGAGCAACCTTGCGGCTGGCCTTGCCGATGAAGACGATGCCGATCTTGCCGCGCGCCACCTCGCGGCCCGAGGCCTTCTCGGTCATGCAAAAGACCAGGTCGAAGCCATAGCGGTTGAAGTCCGCAGGCGCCATCTCCACCCGCATGGTTTCGCCGTGGAAACCTTCGGACTTGTACTGCGCCACGATATCGCCCACCACGATGGACAGGCCGCCCACATCGGCCTCGGGGTAGCCGAGTGACTGAAAGAAGCGCACCCGCGCTTCGGACACCAGGCTGAGCAACTGCGCGTTGTCCAGATGCCCGCCCTGATTCACATGGCTGATGTAGATCTGCAGTTCGGTGGCAAAGCCGAAGTGCGGTGGGAGGTCGAAGACGATGCGTGCCATGGTACGGAAAGTGAGAAGGCAAAACGGGAAGCGGGGGCAGGTGCCAGCGACGGACATAGCGCATTGCGCGAAAGACAATGTCTGCCCTTCCAGGCGCCAGATGAGAAGCACAGGGGGACGCCATCCCATCCACAGCGTGGTGCCCAGGCCACTGCAGGGGAGTGTTGCGCACGAGTCCTGTGGGCCGGGCGCCACTGTCTCGTATGCTCTCGGGCAGTGGATTTTACCGGAGCCCCTTCATGCGCCCTTTTGTTCGGACCCTGTTGACCACCCTGGCACTGGCCGTGGTGCCGTTGGCAGCCAACGCCCAGACGCTGTACAAATCAGTGGGTACGGACGGCAGGGTGGTTTACAGCGACAAGCCTCCCACGACCGGTGCCGTAGAGAAAACGACGAAGCTGGAAAACCTGCCGGTCAGCGTGGTACCGGGGGCGGGCCCCGCCCCCAAAACAGCCACTCCGGACACTCCACAGATTGCGGCTCCTCGGGGCGATGTGGTGCTGTACATGGCCACCTGGTGCGGCTACTGCAAGGCGGCCAAGGCCTATCTGGCGAGCAAGGGCATCGCCTATCGGGAGCTGGATATCGACACGCCTTCTGGCAAGGCGGCGTTCAGTCAGCTGGGGGCCAGAGGCGTACCGGTCTTGCTGACCAACGGCCAGAAGATCGCAGGATTCACGCCACAAGCATATGACGCGGTATTCATGGCGCGCAAATAGCCCGGCATTGAACTGTTGCCTGGACGACCAGAGAACACTCGCGCGCCTCCACGCCGGGAGCGCTAAAGCGCCTTGCGCAAATTCGCTGGCGCGATCTTGAGCGCCTCGCGGTACTTGGCCACGGTGCGGCGTGCGCACTCGATGCCCTGCTCCTTGAGCATCTCGGCGATCTGGCTGTCGGACAGCGGCTTGGCCGGGTTTTCGGCGGACACGAACTGCTTGATCAGTGCGCGCACGGCCGTGCTGGACGCATTGCCACCGGTCTCGGTGCCCAGGCCAGAGCCAAAGAAGTACTTCAGCTCGTAGGTACCGATCGGCGTGGCCATGTACTTGGCCGTGGTCACGCGGCTGATGGTGGACTCGTGCAGACCCAGTTCGTCGGCGATGTCGCGCAGCACCAGGGGGCGCATGGCCAGCTCGCCGTGGGTGAAGAAGTTCTTCTGCCGCTCGACGATGGCGCGCGAGACGCGCAGGATGGTGTCAAAGCGCTGCTGGATGTTCTTGATGAACCAGCGCGCCTCCTGCAGGCGCTGCTGCATGCCCTGGTGGCCTTCGCCGCCCTTGTGGCCTCGTAGCGCGCCAGCGTAGATGTCGTGCACGCGCAGACGGGGCATCACGTCGGGGTTGAGCTGCACGATGAAGTTGTGCTGGCCGTCCCGCCCGTTGGCGCGGCCGGCTTTGCGCACGATGACGTCGGGGATGATGATATTGCGCTCTACGTCGGCAAAACGGCGGCCAGGGCGAGGCTCCAGGCGGGCGATGAGTGCCATGGCAGACCGGGTGCGTTCTTCTCCGGCCACGCCACCTTCGCTGCACAGCTGCGTCAGGCGGCGGATGTCGCGGCGGGCCAGCATCTCCAGCGGCTGCTGACAGATGCGCAGCGCGGTCTGCACGGTCTCGGGGTCGGCGTCGCTGTCTTCGTCGGCCGCCAGCGCGGTGAGCTGCAGCGTCAGGCATTCGGCCAGGTTGCGCGCGCCCACGCCCACGGGCTCCAGGCTCTGCAGCAGGCGCTGGGCCACGGTGAAGCGGTGCACCAGTTCTTCGATCTGCTCCAGATCGTCGGGCCCGGCCAGGCTGGTGGCGAGTTCTTCCAGAGGCTCTTCGAGGTAGCCGTCGTCGTTCAGCGATTCAATGAGAAAACGCAGCGCGGCCGTGTCCACTTCAGACAGCCGCAGCGACAGTGCCTGGCGGTGCAAAAAGGCGGTGAGCGATTCGTGCGAACGGGCCAGCTCGGTGGCGTCGGCCTCGTCGCCTTCCGCATCGTTGCGGGTGCGCGCCGGGGCGTCGCCACCCCACTCGGCGTCGTTGGGCGCCATCTCGACGGTGCCGTCGCCGCTCCAGTCGGGCTCGTCAGCGCCTCCACTTGGGATTTCAGCCTCGTTTTGGCTCTCAGCGCTAGTACTACTTGCGCTGACAGCTCCTGAAAACATAGCATCATCAGCGCCGTAGTCGTCGGCCTGCGCGGGCGTGTCGGCGGCTTCCAGGCCAAACTCCTCGCGCGGTGCTTCGTCGGCGTTGCGTTCGAGGAACGGGTTTTCGTCGAGCATCTGCTCGACTTCCTGCGAGAGTTCGAGCGTGGACAACTGCAGCAGCCGGATGGACTGCTGGAGCTGGGGGGTCAATGCAAGGTGCTGCGAGACGCGCAGCGACAGTCCAGGCTTCATCACATGCGGAAATGCTCGCCGAGGTACACGCGGCGTACTTCGGCGTTGTCCACGATCTCGGAGGGCGTGCCCTGCGCCAGCACGCGGCCGTCGCTGATGATGAAGGCGTGGTCGCAGATGCCCAGCGTCTCGCGCACGTTGTGGTCGGTGATGAGCACACCAATACCGCGTGCCTTGAGGAAGCCGATGATGCGCTGGATCTCGATCACTGCAATCGGGTCGATGCCGGCAAAAGGCTCGTCCAGCAGGATGAAACGCGGCTGGGTGGCCAGGGCGCGGGCGATCTCGACGCGGCGGCGCTCGCCACCGGACAGCGCCAGTGCGGGCGAGGCACGCAGGTGGTCCACACGCAGCTCTTGCAGCAGTGCCGTCAGGCGCTCTTCGATGGCGTCGCGCGACAGCGGCTGGCCGTCATCGGCGCGCTGCAGTTCCAGCACCGCACGCACGTTTTCTTCGACGGTGAGCTTGCGGAAGATCGAGGCTTCTTGCGGCAGGTACGACAGACCCAGCCGCGAGCGGCGGTGGATGGGCATGTGGGCGACCGAGTGGCCGTCGATGCGAATATCGCCGGCATCGCTGCGCACCAGGCCCACGATCATGTAAAAGGATGTGGTCTTGCCCGCGCCGTTGGGGCCGAGCAACCCCACAACCTCGCCTTTTTGCACCACCAACGACACATCCTTGACGACCTTGCGGCTGCCATAGGATTTGGCCAGATGCTGTACCTCCAGGCGGCTCCCCGCCTGGGAGTCAGGACCGGTACTCACAGCAGGCCCGCTCACTTGGCGCCGCCGCCAAGGCTGTTGCTGGGGCGCAGCGCCGGTGCGGGCGCGTCAGGCGCTGGGGCCGGGGCTGCCGCACCGGGCGGAGGGTCTTTGGGCGCCAGCACGGCGCGCACACGACCACCGGGCGCTGGTGTGTCGCCCGCCGCAGCAGAAGAGGCTGGTGCCTTCTGGCCATCGACGGTGAACACGTCGGTGAGGTTGTTGTAGACGATCACGGCGCCGGTGATCTCGTCGTTCAATACCGACCCACGGTACCGGCGGAGTTCGGCGCGGGTGATGAAGCGCACGTTGTCGGCCTTGCCGTCGTATTCGATGACTTCGCTTTCGCCTTCGATGAACTCGTCAGGCGCCCCCGCCACGGTGTCGCGCTTTTGGCGGAAGAACGCCCGTTTGCCCGCCTCGGCCGTGACCACGCCGTACTGGTAGCCGTCGGCGTCCTGGCGCACATCCAGCCGCGCGCCGCGCAGCACGATGGTGCCCTTGGTCATCACCACGCGGCCCGAGAACACGCTGGTCTGCTTGAGTTCATCGTGGCGCAGGGCGTCGGCCTCGATGTTCATGGGCTTGGCACGGTCAGCCTTTTCGGCGTGTGCCATGCCCGCAAGGCCGGTCAGGGCTGCGAGCACAAGGAGGGGGAGTAGGCGGTGGGTCATAGGGCACGAATCTTGCAATGATTGTAGCCACCCGATGGTACCCACCCTGAAAAAAAAGCCCGCGTCAGCGGGCCTTTGGGACAACTTGCCGACAGGGTCGGCACATCGTCAGGCTTTGCGTGCCGTGGCCGCCAGGTATTCGACCACCTGCAACACGGTTTGCATGCTGCCGGCCATCGTGCCGTCGGTGTAGTACTTGCCTGCCACACCCATGGAAGGCACGCCCTCAACACCGTACGAATCTTGCAGCTGCGAGGCGCGACGCACCTGGTTGGCCACGCTGAAGGAGCCGTAGACCTCCTTGAACTTGGCCGCGTCCACGCCCTGCTGGGTCACCCAGGCCAGGATTTCGTCGTCCTTGGCGAGCTTGGCCTTTTCCACGTGGATGGCACGGAAGACCTTGGCGTGCAGGGCGTCGAGCTTGCCCATGCCTTCGAGCGTGTAGTACAGCTTTTGCTGGGGCACGAAGCTGGCGTTGAACGCCACAGGCACGCGGCGGATAGAGAGGTCCTTGGGCGCAGCCTTGACCCAGGCGTCCAGCGTGGGCTCGAAGGCGTTGCAGTGGGGGCAGCTGTACCAGAAGAACTCGATCACATCGACCTTGCCGGCCGGCGCATCGGGGGCGACGGGCTTGTCCAGCCGCTTGAAGTCCTTGCCCTCCTTGAACTGGCGGGCTTGCGCCATGGCGGGGTTGGCCACTGGCAGCGTCAGGGCAGAAGCGGCAACCGCCGAGGCGGCGGACAAAGAAAACTCACGGCGTTTCATGACAAAGACTCTCCTGGTTCAGGTATGCGGGATGTGAGACATCCCTTTACAAAAAGTTCAGCCCTGGTGGTGGCGCTGTATGCACAGGCCCCTGTTCACAGCCACAGGCCGATCAGCGCTGCACACGCACCAGCGCCGATTCCAGCCCGGCGCCATCGAGTTTCTCTTTGAGCACTTCGGCATCGTCACGCTTGGTGAAAGGACCGATGCGCACCCGGAAGACCGCCCGGCCATTTTGCTCACGCTCGCTCACGCGGGCCTCCCAGCCCAGCATGGCCAGCTTGGCGCGCTGGGCGTCTGCGTCGGCCTGGGTGCGGAAGGCGCCCGCCTGCACAAAGTAGTCAAACGGGTCCACACTGCCCTTGGCCGCGGCCTTGGCCACGGCCAGATCGCCCAGCGGGTCAGCGCCCGGCTTGCTCTCGGCCTTGGCCTCGGCTTTGGCGTCTGGCTTGCTCGCGGCAGGCTTGGCAGCCGACGCGGCGGCGCGCACCTCAGGGGCGGGAGCGGATGCAGGGGCTGACGCGGCTGCCGCCACCGCTGGCGCCGCAGGGCGGGCCGGGTTCTTGCCATACAGCGGCGAGTTCGGGTCCCAGTTCTTGTTTTTCTGGGACTCCGCTGCGTCCAGGTCGGCACCACGGCCATTGCCCTTGTTCAGGAAGGGTACCGGCACCTTGGTCACGTACACGGCCACGGCCAGCGCCGCGCCCAGGCCCACGATGACCCCGACGATGAAGCCGACAATGGTCCCGCCCGTCTGTTGCTTTTTCATATTGGTAGTAACTGCTTACATTCTGGCCGGGGCCGACACGCCCAGCACGGCCAGGCCATTGTGCAATACCTGGGCGGTGGCAGCGACCAGCGCCAGGCGCGCCTTCTTCACGGCCTCGTCGTCCACGAGGATGCGCTCGGCATCGTAATAGCTGTGGTAGCTGGCGGCCAGGTCGCGCAGGTAGAAGGTCACATCGTGCGGCGCCTCACCGTCGGCGGCGGCGGTGAGCATCTCGGGGTACTTGGCCAGTTGCAGCATCAGCGCCTGGGCCTGCGGGCCTTCGAGGGCAGACAGGTCCACATCCTTGAGCGAAGCCACATCACCACCGCCCGCCTCTTGCCACGCACGCAGCACCGACTGGATGCGGGCATGCGCGTACTGCACGTAGTACACGGGGTTGTCGTTGTTCTGTGCCACGGCCAGGTCCACGTCGAAGGTGTACTCGGTATCGGGCTTGCGGCTGAGCAGGAAGAAGCGCACCGCATCCTTGCTGGTCCACTCGATCAAATCGCGCAGCGTGACATAGCTGCCGGCACGCTTGCTGATCTTGACCTCTTCGCCGCCCTTGACCACCCGCACCATGGTGTGCAGCACGTAGTCGGGGTAACCCTTGGGGATCCCCACATCGGCCGCCTGCAGGCCGGCGCGCACGCGGGCGATGGTGCCGTGGTGGTCCGTGCCCTGGATGTTGACGACCTTGGTGAAGCCGCGCTCCCACTTGGCAATGTGGTACGCCACGTCGGGCACGAAATAGGTGAAGGTGCCGTCCTGCTTGCGCATGACGCGGTCCTTGTCGTCGCCGTAATCGGTGGACTTGAGCCACAGCGCACCGTCCTGCTCGTAGGTCTTGCCGTTGGCGACGAGCTTGTTCACCGTGGCCTCGACGCGGCCGCTGGTGTACAGGCTGGATTCGAGGTAGTACTCGTCGAACTGGAGGTTGAAGGCCTGCAGGTCCTTGTCCTGCTCGTTGCGCAGGTATGCCACCGCAAACTGGCGGATGTTGTCGTAGTCCTCCACATCGCCGTTGGCCGTGAACTCGCGGTCGTCGGCCTTCACCGTGGCCTTGGCCTTGAAGGCCTCGGCGATGTCGGCGATGTAGTCGCCGTTGTAGAAGTTCTTGGCCAGCGGGTTCTCGCTGTCGGTAGGCCAGCAGTCGTCGCCGGGTTTGAAGCCCTTGGCGCGCAGCTGCGTGCTCTTGGTCAGCGTGTCGATCTGTACGCCGGCGTCGTTGTAATAGAACTCGCGGTGCACCTTCCAGCCTTGGGTGCTGAACAGGTTGCAGATGGCATCGCCTAAAGCGGCCTGGCGGCCGTGGCCCACATGCAGCGGACCCGTAGGGTTGGCCGACACGAACTCGACCAGCACCTGCTGGCCGTTGCTGGCTTGGTAACCAAAGCGCTCTCCGGCCGCCAGCACCTCACGCACCACCTCCTGCTTGGCGGCGGGTTGGAGGCGGATGTTCAGAAAGCCCGGGCCCGCGATTTCAATGGCGGACACCCAGCGCTGAAAGGCGGGCGTGGCTTCGAGTGCGGTCTTGAGCTGTTCCCCCAGTGCGCGCGGGTTGAGCTTGAGGGGCTTGGCCAGTTGCATGGCTGCGGTGCAGGCGAAGTCGCCATGGGCCGCCACCTTGGGAGATTCAAATGCCGCCTTGGCGCCAGCGCCGGGGGACAGGTTTTCCAGCTCGGCTGCGAGCGCAGCGAGCAATTCATTTTTGGCTGTGAGCATCGGAGGATTTTACGGGTCTGCCAGCAGCAAGGCGCCAGACGCGCCGCCAGGAGGCATCCCGCAGCCAAAGGCACAATGGGCCGCAATGCCCTTTCAACCGGAGATTGCGCGTGCAACCCCAGCCCATCCTGCTCTATCGGCGCCGCTGGACCCTGGTGTTTCAGGTGCCTTTTGTGATGCTGATGGCGGTATGCCTGGCCTTCTCGCTCTATGGGGCTTTGGCATCGAACGACCGGCTGCTCACGGCCCTCTGCCTGTGCGCCGCATTCGTCTCCTTCTGTGTGGGCGGAACCCTGGGCCGGTCCGCCCTGGAGGCCTACCGGGAGCAAGACCCGGCGGTGGTCATTGACGCCACCGGCATCACCGATCTGCGCCAGGACGACCCGCACACCGTGCCCTGGGAAGCCATGGAACGTGTGCACCTGGACGGCTACGAAGGCGTGATCCTGGTCAAGTTGCGCCCCGCCCACAGAGACTCTGCGCTGGGCGTGATCATCAAGACCCTCAAACGCTGGCAGCAACGGGGTGATGTGGTGTTTGCCCTCGGCGGGCTGGCGCACGACCCCCGGCAGATCCAAACGACACTGAAAGCCTTTCACGCGGCAGCGGCCACCAAGCCCCGCACAAGGTTGTCATGACTTGTGCGCGTTGTCGCACGCCATGTTCTATGGTGCAATGCCACCGGGACCCCCCATAACGCATTCACACCAGGAGATTCCATGAAAAAGCTTCTTTCCCTGACTGCACTCGGCCTGGCGCTGACACTGGGCTTTGGTGCCCACGCCGCCGAAGACGCCAAGGCCCCTACCAAACAGCAATCGAAGATGGCGACCTGCAACAAGGACGCTGGAGACATGAAGGGCGACGAGCGCAAAGCCTTCATGAAGACCTGCCTGAGCAACAAGCCCGCCACCCAGCAGGACAAGATGAAAACCTGCAACGCCGATGCCAAGGCCAAGACCCTCAAGGGCGATGAGCGCAAGGCCTTCATGAGCGATTGCCTGAAGAAGTGAAGTAAGTTCATACCCGGTGCAGCGCCACCGGCTCAGACAAAGAAAAGCCCGCCGGCATCAAGCCGGGCGGGCTTTTTTTATTGGGGGGTATTTGCGCTTACCAGCCGCGCGCCCAGAACACCGCAATCACAGCCACCACGGGCAGCACATGCGACTGGATCATCACCAGGCGGCGGACCCGCGCGACCTCTGCGGCGGGCGGCAGCGCACCGGTGCTGCGCAGGTTCTGGCGCCAGCGGCGGAACGCGGCCGAGGGCACAAACGACAGCAGGACCATGGCCAGCACCAGGGTGATCTTGATGTGAAAAAGGGGCTGCGAAAGGTACCAAGAAGCGCCCTTCACGCCCCAGATCAACCGGGCCACGCCGCTCCCAATCATGACCGCACCGGCCACACCGTAGATCACATCCAGCCGGGCCAGGCGCTCGACCACGGCGGCGTTGAGCCACTCGATACGGCACAGCGCCGCCTGGCTGGACAGAAAAACCACAAAGGTCAGGATGGCCAGAAGGTGAAAAGCGGCCAGGAAGGCTTCGAGGGTCATGGTGAGGGTTCCTTGTAGCGCCCGAGGCTTCTGAACCGCAGCAAGCGCGCACACGGCCGTCAGGCAGGGCCACCATTGTGCGCGATGGCGTTGCCGCAAACACCGCGCAAAAAAGCGGCGCGGGNCCCGCGCCGCTGAGAGCGCTATTGCAGCAGGTGCCAGCGATCAGGCCACAGTGCGCGCCACCGTGGCCACAGGCACATCCGCCGGCACCACGGGCGCCGACGCCGCTGACACCGCGAGTGGCAGCGGATGGCCATTCATCGCCGCGTCCAGGCGTTCCTGGTCCAGCGCGTTTTCCCAGCGGGAGACAACCACCGTGGCCACGGCGTTGCCGATGAAATTCGTCAGCGAGCGGCATTCGCTCATGAAGCGGTCCACGCCCAGAATCAGCGCCATGCCGGCCACGGGCACTTCGGGCACCACGGCCAGGGTGGCGGCCAGGGTGATGAAGCCCGCGCCCGTCACACCCGCTGCGCCCTTGGACGACAGCATCGCCACCAGCAACAGCGCCACCTGGTGGCCCAGCGTCAGCTCGGTGTTGGTGGCCTGGGCGATGAACAGCGCGGCCAGCGTCATGTAGATGTTGGTGCCGTCCAGGTTGAACGAGTAGCCCGTGGGCACCACGAGGCCCACCACCGACTTGCTGCAACCGGCCTTTTCCATCTTTTCCATCAGCGATGGCAGGGCGGATTCAGATGAAGACGTGCCCAGCACCAGCATCAGCTCGGCCTTGAGGTAGCGGATCAGCTTGAACACCGAGAAGCCACACAGGCGCGCCACAAAGCCCAGGATCACCACCACAAACAGCAGCGACGTGATGTAGAACGAACCCACCAGCCAGGCCAGATTGACCAGTGAGCCCAGGCCAAACTTGCCAATGGTGAACGCCATGGCACCAAATGCACCCAGAGGCGCGGCCTTCATCACGATGCCCACCACCTTGAACACGGGCGTCGTCAGCGCGTCCAGAAAGTTCAGCACCGGACGGCCTGCCTCACCCACCATGGCCAAGCCAATGCCAAACAGCACGGCCACCAGCAGCACCTGCAGGATGTTGTCGCCCACAAACGGGCTCACCAGCGTCTTGGGGATGATGTCCATCGCAAAGCCCGTGAGCGTCATCTCGTGCGACTTGGCCACGTAGCCCTTCACAGCCGTCTGGTCGAGGTCGGCCACATTGATGTTCATGCCCGCGCCGGGCTGCACCACGTTGGCCACCACCAGGCCCACCACCAGGGCCAGCGTGGAGAAGAACAGGAAGTACGCCATGGCCTTGCCGAACACGCGGCCCACGGTGGAGAGCTGCGACATGCCAGCGATGCCGGTCACGATGGTCAGGAAGATCACCGGAGCGATGATCATCTTGACCAGCTTGATGAACGCGTCACCCAGCGGCTTGAGCGCCTCGCCGTAGGACGGCTCGAAATGGCCCAGCAGAACGCCCAGGACGATGGCGAACACCACCTGGAAGTACAGTTGCCGATAAAAAGGCAGCTTCAAGGTCGAGGCTGCGGGAGCGGAATGGTTGTGCATGGAACGGGTCTCCTGGGGTCACGGGTCTGCACCACCGGGGTGCCTCCGGCGCGCGTCAAGGGTGCCGTTTGTACCGCTGCACTTTGTTTCAGCCGATAACCTATTGGTATTAGTCGAGAGCGGCTTCATAGGAGAACGCGTGCACCAAATCAGGGTAACTACTTAGTCCCCAGCCTGGTGCAGCACACTCCCACCCGCACCCAATTGGCCTTGGTGCCGCACAACCACCCCGCTGGATTCCCATGCCCACGCCCCGCCTTCGCCAGTTCTGGACGCTGCTCATCCTGCTAGCAGGCACGGTGGCCAGCATGTTCGCGGCCGGCCAGTGGGCCTGGCACCGGTCCTTGCTGGACGAAAGCGAGAGCGTGCAGCGCCAGCTGGCCCTGTACGGGCAGACGCTGGCCCAGCGCATCGACCGCTACCGCACCCTGCCCGAGGTGCTGGCCCTGGACGCGCAGTTGCAGGACGCCCTGCGCCGCACCCTGAGCACCGACGAGATAGCGCAGCTCAACCGCAAGCTGGAGCAGGCCAACGGCGCCAGCCAGTCCTCCACCCTCACCCTGCTCGACCGCGACGGCCTGGCCGTGGCCGCCAGCAACTGGCGCACGGCCACCAGCAACGTGGGCGTGGACTACAGTTTTCGCCCCTATGTGCAGCAGGCCCTGGCCCAGGGGCGCGGAAGCTTCTACGGCATTGGCGTGACCACGGGCGAGCCGGGCTACTTCCTGTCGCAGGCCATCCGTGACGACAGCGGCCACATCCTGGGGCTGGTGGCCATCAAGATTGCGCTGCAGGAGCTGGAGCGCGAATGGCTGCAGACACCCGACATCGTGCTCGCGTCGGACGCGCATGGCGTGGTCTTTCTCGCCAGCCAGGACGCCTGGCGCTACCGCCTGCTGGAGCCGCTGGACGACGAAGAGCGCCGCGAGCTGAACGCCACCCGGCAGTACTCCGACCAGCCGCTGCGCCCGCTCGACGTCCGCGTGGACGACCGCCTGGACAACGGCGGGCGGCTGGTGCGCGTGCAACCGTCCGCTGACATGCCCGCCCCGCCCGGCCGCATGCTGTGGCTGACCCAGCCCCTGCCCGGCACGCCCTGGCAACTGCACCTGGTGCACACCACCCACAGCAGCATTGCCGACAGCCGCTGGGCGGCCGCAGCCGGGGGCGGAGGCTGGCTGGCCCTGTCGCTGCTGGTGCTGTTTGTGCGCCAGCGCCAGCGCCTGGCCCGCCTGCGCCAGCGCAGCCGCCAGGAGCTGGAGACCGTTCTGCAACAGCACGCGCAGGAGCTGCGCACCGCGCAGGACGGCATCGTGCAGGCGGCGCAGCAGGCTGACATGGGCCTCTCCCGCAGTCTGGAACACCTGCCCCAGGGGGTGGTCATCATCGATGCCGACCTGAAGCTGGTGGCGTGGAACTCGCGCTATGTGCAGCTGTTCCGCTACCCCGCCGACCTGATGCAGGTGGGCCGCCCCATTGAAGACCTGATGCGCCACAACGCGCGCCGGGGCCTGCTGGGCCCGGGCCCGGTGGAAGAAGCCATCGAACGCCGCCTGGCCCACCTGCGCAGCGCCACGCCCCACCTGCACGAAAGCGCCAAGGGCGACGGCACGGTGCTGGAGATCCGGGGCAACCCGCTGCCCGAGGGCGGTTTTGTGACCAGCTACGCCGACATCACCAGCTACAAGAACGCCGCACGCGAGCTGCGATCGCTGGCCGATGCGCTGGAGCAGCGCGTGGCCGACCGCACCCGCGACCTGGACGCCGCGCGGCGCGAGGCCGAGCAGGCCAACCGCTCCAAAACCCGCTTTGTGGCCGCCGCCGTGCACGACCTGCTGCAGCCCCTGAACGCCGCACGCATGTTCACCTCGCTGCTGCGCAGCCATCTGCCAGGCGACGCCGAACGGCACGCCGTGGACAGCATCGACGGCGCCCTGGCCGCGCAGGACGCCATCCTCAACAGCCTGCTCGACATCTCGCGCATGGAGTCGGGCCAGTTCGACGTGCACATCCACGACGTGGCGCTGGGCCCGCTGCTACAGGTGCTGGGCCACAACTTTGGCGTGCTGGCCGAAAGCCAGGGCCTGCAACTGCGCTGCGTGCCCACGCGCGCCGTGGTCCGCACCGACGACAACCTGCTGCGCCGCATCCTGCAGAACTTTGTCTCCAACGCCATCCGCTACAGCCGGCGCGGGCGCATCGTGGTGGGCTGCCGCAGGGTGGGCGACCACCACCTGCGCATCGAGGTGCACGACCAGGGCCCCGGCATCCCCGAAGCCTTGCAACGCGAGATTTTTGAAGAGTTCCGCCGCCTGGACGAAGGCCGGGCCGACGACCGGGGCGCAGGCCTGGGCCTGGCCATCGTCGAACGCCTGGGCCGCTTGCTGGGGCACGAGATCGGCCTGCGCTCGCAACTGGGGCGCGGCAGCGTGTTCTGGGTGTGTGTGCCGCTGGGCAACCCCGCCGCCGCGCAGCAGGCTGCGCCCCCCGCCACCACGCAGCAACCCGCCGACGACGCCCCCCTGCAAGGCAGCAGCGCCTGGGTCATTGATGACGACGGCCCTACCTGCGCCGCCACGCAGGCTCTGCTGCAGCGCTGGGGCTGCACGGTGCCACTGGCCGCTGGCGCGCCCGATGCCCTGGCCGCCGCCCAGCCCGGCCAGGCGCCGCAGCTGGTGCTGCTGGACGTGCACCTGGGCGCGGGCCTCCACGGCCCCGAAGTGTTCGCGCAGTTGTGCCAGCGCTGGGGCCAGACACCCGCCGTGATCCTGGTCACCGCCGAGCGCGATGCCACCCTGCGCCGCCAGGCCGCCGAACGCGGCTGGGGCTTTCTGGCCAAGCCGGTGCGCGCCCCCGCGCTGCGGGCGCTGGTGAGCCAGACGCTGCTGAGACAGGGAGCATCCCCCTGAGCCGCTGCGCGGCGGGGCGGCCCTTGCACGGCGCCTCGCGCAGGGTGCTGCGCCCGGGTGGAGAGGCTGCGCTCGTCGCTACGCTTTTAGTAGCGTCCAGGGCTTTTTGAATAAGCGACAGCGGCCGTTTTGATGCAGATCTCCACCTCAGGAAGACACGCCGTCTTCCGTCTCCAGGCTTTTGACCAGCACAGCCGCCTGCGTGCGGCTGTAGCACTCCAGCTTTTTCAGGATGGCGGTGACATGCACCTTGACGGTGTTCTCGGCCAGACCCAGCGTGGCCGCGATCTGCTTGTTGAGCAAACCATCGGCCAGGCAGAGCAGCACGCGGAATTGCTGGGGCGTGAGCTGCGCGAGCCGCGCGGCCAGCTCGGCGTCGGCCTCGGAGCGCTCGGCCGCCATGGGCGGGAACCAGCTGCCGCCGTCCAGCACGGCCTGGATGGCGTCGCCCATGGCGTCGGCGGGCGCGGACTTGGGGATGAAGCCCGCAGCACCAAACTGCTGGGCGCGGCGGATGACGCGGGGGTGGTCGTTGGACGAGATGATGACCACGGGCAGCTCGGGGTATTCGCCGCGCACATGCAACAGGGCCGAGAAGCCGCGCGTACCGGGCATGCTCAGGTCCAGCAGCACCAGCTCGACCTCGGGGTGGTCCTGCAGCGCCTGGCCCAGCGTGGCGGCGCTGGCCGCCTCCAGCGTGCGAAACTGCGGCAGCCGCTCGCGCAGCACGTGCAGCACAGCCGCACGGAACAGCGGGTGGTCGTCAGCAACGAGGAGTGTGGGCGCGGTGGACATGGAGTGTTGTGCAGTCTGCCACGGGGGCTATCAACCGCCGGCCTGCGGGCCTTTCCAGAACGCGGGCTGTGCGTACTGGTGCTTGAGGTGTTCGATCCACAGCCGCACCCGCAGCGGCATGTGCTTGCGCTGCGGAAACACCACATAGATGCCGTTGGGCGGCGCCGCAAAATCGTGCAGCACCTCCACCAGGCGGCCTGCGGCGATCTCGGCCTCCACCTCCCAGGTGCTGCGCCAGGCAATGCCGTAGCCCGCCAGGCACCAGTCGTGCAGCACCTGCCCGTCCGAGCAATCGAGCGGGCCGCCGGGCTTGAGGTGGATGACCTCGGTGCCACCGCCCTCGACCGGCATGCGGAACGCCCAGCCCCGTGTTTGCGATGCCTCGCTCGACAGCGTGAGGCAGTCGTGCTGCACCAGCTCGCTGGGGTGGCGCGGCGTGCCGTGGCGCTGCAGGTAGGCGGGTGTGGCCACGCACAGGCGGCGGTTGTCGGCAATGCGCACGCTGACCAGCGACGAGTCGGGCAGGTCGCCCACGCGCACGGCGCAGTCATAGCCCTCGCCCGCCAGGTCCACCACGCGGTCGCTGAGGTTGAGCGAGATGGTCACGTCCGGGTGGGCGGTGCGAAAACGTGGTACCAGCGGCGCCACATGGCGGCGGCCAAAGCCGGCCGGTGCGGTGATGCGCAAATGGCCCGTGGCCTTGACGCCCCCTTCGGACACGCTGGCCTCGGCATTGGCCACGTCGGACAACAGGCGCTGGCAGTCTTCCAGAAACGCACTGCCCTCATGCGTGAGGCTGATGCGGCGCGTGGTGCGCACCAAGAGCTTCACGCCCAGGTGTTCTTCCAGCGCATCGAGCCGCCGCCCCATGATGGCCGGCGCCACGCCCTCGGCCTTGGCCGCAGCGGTGAGGCTGCCGCGTGTTGCCACCGACACAAAGGATTCGAAGGCCTTGAGTTTGTCCATGGGCGCTGATTATGGGGATAAAGCGGAGAAGGGCCTGGTGACGGACTTGGGCACGGCCTGTGATCGGTTTTGAAGCCAAACAGGCCGCATGCGCTAGTGGAATATGCCTGAGCAGCTACATAAATGATAGTAAACCAGCATCACCCCCACTTCACACCAGGCGCGACTTGAGGAACCCCACGGTGCCATAGCGCTTGACCTCGGTGTAGAGGTCGCGCGTGAGGCCCTGCACCATGGCGGTGTAGGCGTCGGCCAGGTCGGGGGCGATGGTGAAGTGGTCGTAGTTCACGATCACGCCCACGCGCTCGCCCTGTGCGGCGAGCGGGGCGAGCAGGCGGCGCACCTCCTGCTCGATGGCGTCGATGGTGCTGGCGGTGTTGATCTGCAGCCCCGAGAAGTCGATGTGCAGCAGCTGGCGCGCTGCGTCCAGCTCAAAGCGCTGCACCAGCGGGCGGTTGAGCAGCTGCTCGCGCAGGCCCAGCGGGCCGGGCTCGAACAGGCGCAGGTCCATGGTCTGCAGGCCGGGGCTGATGCGCGGCGTGAATGCCATGTGGGCCAGCACATCGTGCTGCAGGTCGATGCCGGGCGCCAACTCGATCAGCTCCAGCGCACCGCCGCCATCCACCTCGCCCGAGGGCACCAGGCGGAACACGCAGCGCTCGGTCACATACAACACGCGCTGGCCGCGCCGCAGCGCCTCGGCGCCGCTGAAGGTGCGGTGCTCGACCTCGCGCACCAGCTTGCGCGCGCCGCCTTCGTGCAGGATGTGCAGGTGGCCGTCCACCGCCTCCACCTGCAGCGCACCCGCCGTGAAGGTGCCGACAAACACCACGGTCTTGGCGTTCTGGCTGATGTTGATGAAGCCGCCCGCACCAGCCAGGCGCGGCCCGAACTTGCTCACGTTGAGGTTGCCGTGCTGGTCGGCCTGCGCCAGGCCCAGGATCGCGATGTCCAGGCCACCGCCGTCGTAGAAGTCGAACTGGTTGGGCTGGTCGATGATGGCCTGCGGGTTCACGGCCGCGCCAAAGTTCAGCCCGCCGGCGGGGATGCCGCCGATCACGCCGGGCTCGGCCGTGAGCGTGACGAGGTCGATGATGCGCTCTTCAGCCGCCACATTGGCCACACCCTCGGGCATGCCGATGCCCAGGTTGACCACCTGGTGCGGCCGCAGCTCCAGCGCTGCGCGGCGGGCGATGATCTTGCGCTCGGTGAGCGGCATCGCCTCCAGCGTGTCCATGGGCACACGCAGCTCGCCCGCAAACGCGGCGCTGTAGGGCTCGGCGAAGGTCTGGTGGTGGTGCGCTGGCTCGGTGGCCAGCACCACGGCGTCCACCAGCACGCCGGGCACCTTCACCTGCCGGGGGTTGAGCGTGCCGCGCTCTGCGATGCGCTCGACCTGGGCGATGACCACGCCGCCCGAGTTGCGCGCGGCCATGGCAATCGCCAGCGCTTCGAGCGTGAGCGCCTCGCGCTCCATGGTGAGGTTGCCGTCGGCGTCGGCCGTGGTCGCGCGGATGATGCCCACGTGGATCGGAAAGGCTTTGTAGAACAGGTAGTCCTGCCCGTCGATGGGCAGGATGCGCACCAGGTCTTCGGTGGTGCGCGCGTTGAGCTTGCCGCCGCCGTGGCGCGGGTCCACAAAGGTGTCCAGGCCCACGCGCGTGAGCGTGCCGGGCTTGCCTGCAGCGATGTCGCGAAACAAATGCGTGATCACGCCCTGGGGCAGGTTCCAGGCCTCGATCTGGTTGTCCACCGCCAGCTTCTGGATGCGCGGCACCAGGCTCCAGTGCCCGCCGATCACGCGCTTGAGCAGGCCGGCGTGGCCCAGGTGGTTGAGGCCCCGCTGCTTGCCGTCGCCCTGGCCTGCGGCGTAGACCAGCGTGAGGTCGCGCGGGGTTTGGGTCGTTTCCCAGCGCTGGGCCAGCGCCACCGCAATGCTCTCGGCAAAGCCGATGCCCACAAAGCCGCCCGTGGCCACGGTGTCGCCGTCGTGGATGAGCTGCACGGCATCGGCGGCGCTCACGATCTTGTTCTTGTGGGCCGCGTTGAGCGCGCTGGCGTCCAGGGGTGCCTGCATGGGTTTGTCTCCCGGTGGGTTTGTTGTGCGCGCAGCGTAGTGGGTAACGGGCGAAAGCACCATTCAGGGTGACTACGGACTGTCACCAGTTTTGCGTAAAAGTCACTGGTTTAGAGATTTTCAGCGTATTTATGTGGGCAAACATTTGCAATACAGTCTGTCCATGGCCTGCTGTTGCGGGCACCGTTTTTCATTGATCTCCGTTTTCACCACTCTTCTTGAGGCACCCCATGACCGAACGCACCCAAGTCCACGGCCTGCAAGTGGCCACCTCCCTGTACCGCTTTGTCGAAGACAAGGTGCTGCCCGGCACGGGGGTGGACGCCGCCGCCTTCTGGAAAGGGTTTGACGCCATCGTGTCCGACCTGGCCCCACGCAACATCGCCCTGCTGGCCGAGCGCGACCGCCTGCAAACCGAGCTGGACACCTGGCACAAGGCCAACCCCGGCCCCATCCAGAACATGGTGGCCTACCGCGGCTTTCTCGAAAAGATCGGCTACCTGGTGCCCCAGCCTGCCGACGTGAAGGCCACCACCACCAACGTGGACGACGAGCTGGCCACGCAGGCCGGCCCGCAGCTGGTGGTGCCCATCCTGAACGCACGTTATGCACTCAACGCCGCCAACGCGCGCTGGGGCAGCCTGTATGACGCGCTGTATGGCACGGATGCGATCCCCGAGACTGACGGCGCCGAAAAGGGCAAGGGCTACAACCCCGTGCGCGGCGCCAAGGTGATTGCGTTTGCGCGCCAGGTGCTGGACGACACGGCGCCATTGGCCTCGGGCTCGCACAAGGATTCGACGGGCTACAAAGTGGAAGGCGGCCAGCTGGTGGTGTCACTCGCCAACGGCAGCACCACAGGCCTGAAGGACGCGTCGCAGTTCAAGGGCTACCAGGGCAATGCCGCCGCACCGTCGTCGGTGCTGCTGCAGCACAACGGCCTGCACCTCGATATCCAGATCGACCGCAGCACGCCCATCGGCCAGTCCGATGCCGCAGGCGTGAGCGATCTGGTGCTGGAAGCGGCCCTGTCCACCATCCTGGACCTGGAAGACTCCGTGGCCGCCGTGGACGCCGAGGACAAAGTGCTGGGCTACAGCAACTGGCTGGGCATCATCCAGGCCACGCTGACCGAGCAGGTCGCCAAGGGCGGCAAGACCTTCACGCGCGGGCTGAACCCTGATCGCATCTACACGGGCCCCCAAGGCGGAGAAGTGCGCCTGCATGGCCGCTCGCTGATGTTCCTGCGCAATGTGGGCCACCTGATGACGAATCCGGCCATCCTGTGGACCGATGCGCAAGGTGCGCAGCGCGAGATCCCCGAAGGCATCATGGATGCAGTCGTCACAACGGCTATCGCATTGCACGACCTGCAAGGCCATGGCGCCAACGGCATCCGCAACTCCCGCAAGGGCAGCGTCTACATCGTCAAGCCCAAGATGCACGGCCCCGCCGAGGTGGGCTTTGCGAGCGACCTGTTCGGCCGCGTGGAGCAACTGCTGGGCCTGCCTGCCAACACCGTGAAGCTGGGCATCATGGACGAGGAGCGCCGCACATCCGTCAACCTGAAGGCCTGCATCGCCGCCGCATCGGCCCGCGTGGCCTTCATCAACACCGGCTTCCTGGACCGCACCGGCGACGAAATGCACACCGCCATGCACGCTGGTCCTATGGTGCGCAAGGGCGACATGAAGACCAGCGCCTGGATTCAATCGTACGAGAAGAACAACGTGCTCGTGGGCCTGTCGTGCGGCCTGCGCGGCAAGGCGCAGATCGGCAAGGGCATGTGGGCCATGCCCGACCTGATGGCCGAGATGCTCAAGCAGAAGATCGCCCACCCCAAGGCCGGTGCCAACACCGCCTGGGTGCCCAGCCCCACGGGTGCCACGCTGCACGCGCTGCACTACCACCAGGTGAAGGTGAGCGACATCCAGATCGAGCTGGAAAAAACCGATGTGACCGCCGAGCGCGACAACCTGCTGACCGGCCTGCTGACCGTGCCCGTGGCCGCCGCCCCGAACTGGAGCGACGCCGAGAAGCAGCAGGAGCTGGACAACAACGCCCAGGGCATTCTGGGCTACGTGGTGCGCTGGGTGGACCAGGGCGTGGGCTGCTCCAAGGTGCCTGACATCCACAACGTGGGCCTGATGGAAGACCGCGCCACGCTGCGCATCAGCAGCCAGCACATGGCCAACTGGCTGCACCATGGCGTGGTGACAGAAGCCCAGGTGCGCGAGACCTTCGAGCGCATGGCCGCCGTGGTGGACCAGCAGAACGCGGGTGACCCGCTGTATCAGCCCATGGCCGGACACTTTGCCACCAGCATGGCCTACAAGGCAGCGTGTGACTTGGTCTTCAAGGGCATGGAACAGCCCAGCGGCTACACCGAGCCACTGCTGCACGCCTGGCGCCTGAAGCTGAAGGCAGCACAAGCGGCCTGATTCCCGACTGCAGGCAGTGCCGTATTCACGGCGCTGACCACTCCACTTTTGATAGCTGCTAGCACAATAAATATGTGCGCTAGCAGCTATTTTTGTTTCAGGCAGTACTCCGACTCACCTTGTCCAGTTGTGTGAGAAGCGGCGACCGCGTTTGGGGCAAGCTGCGCCGTACACTGGCACCGACGCCCACGCGCTTACTCCTATGCCTGCAGCACCACCTACCCACCCCGTTCCGTCTGTCTGCCCGCTGTGCGGGCAGCCCAATCAGTGCGCTATCGCGGCGGGTCTCCCAGCAGAAAGCTGCTGGTGCATGACGCAGACCATCGACCCTGCGGCCTTGGCCGCTTTGCCGCAGGAGGCACGCGGCAAGGTCTGTATCTGCGCGGCTTGCGGCGCGCCGGCGCCAGACGCACAGCAACCCTCCGCCGCAGGCCACCCGCCTTCGCCGATATGATTTGGGCTTTTCGCTGTCTTCACAGCGCGCGAAGGAACAAGACATGCCCACGTACCACATCGAAATGATGGAAGGCCGCACGGTCGAGCAAAAGAAGAAGCTGGTGGAAGAGATCACCCGCGTATCCGTCGAGATCCTGGGCGGCTCGCCCGAGTCGGTGGACATCCTGATTACGGACGTGAAGCGCGAGAACTGGGCCACGGGCGGCAAGCTCTGGCTGGAGCGCACATCCTGAGTGGTGCAGCCTCCCTCCGTCACTGACCCCGTGGCATCGCCTCTCTGCTGGATCGCTTCATGAGCACCGCTTCGGGGTCTCTGGCCGTATTGCGCGAGCGTTATGGCGAGCGCTACCGGTGGCTGTTGTTGCTGTCCGTGATGGTCGGCACCATGGCTTCCATCATGTCCTCCACCATCGTCAACGTGGCGATACCGGACATGAGCCACTACTTTTCACTGGGCCAGGAGCGCGCCCAATGGGTCACCTCCGGGTTCATGGTGGCCACCACCGTGTCCATGCTCACCACCCCCTGGCTGTTGTCGCGGTACGGTTACCGCGCGACTTATGTGGGCGCGATGTTGCTGCTGCTCGTTGGCGGTGTGGGGGGCGGCTTGGCGCGCGACTTTGGCCTGGTGCTGGCAGCACGCGTCGCCGAGGGGCTGGCAGCGGGTGTGGTGCAGCCCATCCCGGCCGTCATCATCCTGTATGCCTTCCAGCCCCACGAGCAGGGGCGCGCCAGCGGCATCTTTGGCATGGGCGTCGTGCTGGCGCCGGCCATCGGTCCGAGCATGGGCGGTTTGCTGGTGGATTGGTTTGGCTGGCGCTCCATTTTTTTCATGGTGGTGCCACTCTGCCTGGCCTCCATCTGGCTGGCGTACAAGTTTGTACCGGTCACCGCCCCTGGAGGGGTTGAGGCCAATCGGCAAGGCCAGGCGCTGGACTGGCGAGGCCTTCTGCTGGGTACGGTGGGAACGCTGTGCCTGCTGAACGGCCTGGTGTCGCTGCATGGCGGCTCTCACGTCGAGGCGGTGGGCTTGCTGATGGGTGCTGTGGTGGCCGTCGCCTGTTTCATTGCCTGGCAACGCAGGCTGCTGCGCACCGGGCGCAAGCCGCTCATGGACCTGCGCCTCTTCCAATACCGGC
This sequence comes from Acidovorax sp. 22279, assembly GCF_052045435.1. NCBI lineage: Bacteria > Pseudomonadati > Pseudomonadota > Betaproteobacteria > Burkholderiales > Comamonadaceae > Acidovorax > Acidovorax sp. 22279. The sequence goes on along the minus strand of NZ_JBQEOV010000005.1, from coordinate 7,599 downwards.
AGTTCGCCATGGGCAGTGTGGTGGCATTCATCTACGGCACCGCCTTGTTCGGCTCTACCTACCTGTTGCCGGTGTTCATGCAACTGGGGCTGGAGCTGTCGGCATCGCACGTGGGCACCCTCATGCTGCCGGCAGGATTCGTTCTGGCCGCCACCATCGCCATGGTGGGCCGATTGGCGGACCGGCAGCCCACCCATTTGTTGGTCAGCACCGGGCTCGGTTTGCTGGCCCTGTCGTTCGGGCTGATGGTGTTTGTGGGCCTTGGCTCGTCGCTGTGGATGCTCGTCGCTTTTGCGATACTGGGACGCATCGGACTCGGCTTCATTCTGCCCTCGCTGAATCTGGGCTCCATGCGCCCGCTGGACAAGTCGCTCATTTCTCAGGGCTCCAGCGCCATTGGCTTCTTGCGCATGCTGGGCGGCGCAGCCGGGGTCAGCCTGTGCGGCATCGTGCTCGAATGGCGACTCGGCGCACATGGTGCCTCGTTGACGGCCGGAGCAAGCAACCCGGCGCGCATCGCAGCATTCGGTGAAACCTTTTTGATGCTGACTTTTCTGTGCGGGCTGGCGCTAGTGGCCGCCTGGCAGCTGCGCGAGGCGCGGCCAGATTGACAGCAGGCATGCCTTGTCCTGATGCTTGAAGGCGGATGCGCGCATTGCCCCATCAAGCCTTTCAAGAAATCAAAGAAACGGAACCTCCGCCATGTGCCAACTCCTCGGCATGAACTGCAATGTGCCCACCGATGTGACCTTCAGCTTCACGGGCTTTGCGCAACGCGGCGGGAAGACCGACCACCATACCGATGGCTGGGGCATCGCGTTTTTTGAGGACAAGGGGCTTCGGCACTTCGTGGACCATCTGGCGGCCGTGGACTCACCGGTGGCCGAACTCATTCGCCGTTACCCCATCAAGAGCCGAAACGTCATCGCCCATATCCGCAAGGCCACCCAAGGCATGGTGAGCCTGCAGAACTGCCATCCGTTCGTGCGTGAGCTGTGGGGCCGCTACTGGGTCTTTGCCCACAACGGAGATTTGAAAGACTTCCGCCCTCGCCTGCATTCGCATTTCCGCCCCGTGGGCGATACCGACAGCGAGCATGCGTTTTGCTGGATCATGCAGGAGTTGGCCAAATCGCACGCCAGCGTGCCTTCTGTTCCAGAGCTGACGCTAACGCTCAAGGAACTCGCTGCGCGCATAGCGCCCCACGGCACATTCAATTTCCTGCTTTCCAATGGACAGGCGTTGTGGGCACACGCCTCCACCCACCTGCACTACATAGAGCGCCGCCATCCCTTCGGCGCTGCGCAGCTGAGTGACCAAGACCTCCAGCTGGATTTTTCGAAAGAGACTGGCGTGAACGATCAGGTGGCAGTGATCGTGACCAGCCCCCTCACGACCAACGAAACGTGGACGGCGTTCGGCAAAGGTGAACTGCTGGTGTTCGAACAAGGCCGACGGCTGCCTATCTGACGCATACGATATATCGCCGCTGAGAGAGGCGGTGGATATGGGGGCGCGCGGAATGGGTGCACTTTGCTTCTCGCGAGGTTCTACCAATCAGCTTATGCCGTATCGATTGAAGCGAGCGAGCCCATTCCGACAGTTAGATCTGGAGCTGTGCGGACTGCGTAGATGAGGGGCTTCCTGCGCTTGGCGGTCCGGTAAGTCCGATGCAAACCCAGCGAACTGCGGTGTCACAAGCGTTGACCGGCCACAGCCCCTGGCGCATTTCGATGCCTTCCCAAAGCAAAAAACCCCAGTCATATCTGACTGGGGTTTTCTGGGCTGTAAGAGCCTGACGATGACCTACTTTCACACGGGAACCCGCACTATCATCGGCGCAAAGTCGTTTCACTGTCCTGTTCGGGATGGGAAGGAGTGGGACCAACTTGCTATGGTCATCAGGCATAACTTGGTGCTGGGCAGTTTTTGTGAACTGCCTGGCGAATTCATAGAGTCTGGAATCAGATTTTGTGTATTTGACTGCGTCTAACTTGGCATAACAGACTTTGAGCTTCACGCTGGTTGCGTGTTGGCTATCAAAGTTATAGGGTCAAGCCGCACGAGCAATTAGTATCAGTTAGCTTAACGCATTACTGCGCTTCCACACCTGACCTATCAACGTCCTGGTCTTGAACGACTCTTTAGGGGGCTCAAGGCCCCGGCAGATCTCATCTTGAAACGAGTTTCCCGCTTAGATGCTTTCAGCGGTTATCTCTTCCACACTTAGCTACTCGGCAATGCCACTGGCGTGACAACCGATACACCAGAGGTGTGTCCACTCCGGTCCTCTCGTACTAGGAGCAGGCTTCCTCAAATCTGCAGCGCCCACGGAAGATAGGGACCAAACTGTCTCACGACGTTTTAAACCCAGCTCACGTACCTCTTTAAATGGCGAACAGCCATACCCTTGGGACCGGCTACAGCCCCAGGATGAGATGAGCCGACATCGAGGTGCCAAACACCGCCGTCGATATGAACTCTTGGGCGGTATCAGCCTGTTATCCCCAGAGTACCTTTTATCCGTTGAGCGATGGCCCTTCCATACAGAACCACCGGATCACTATGTCCTGCTTTCGCATCTGCTCGACTTGTCAGTCTCGCAGTTAAGCACGCTTATGCCATTGCACTATCGTCACGATGTCCGACCGTAACTAGCGTACCTTCGAACTCCTCCGTTACGCTTTGGGAGGAGACCGCCCCAGTCAAACTGCCTACCATGCACTGTCCCCGATCCAGATAATGGACCTAGGTTAGAACCTCAAACACACCAGGGTGGTATTTCAACGTTGGCTCCATGAGAACTAGCGTCCTCACTTCAAAGCCTCCCACCTATCCTACACAGATCTGTTCAAAGTCCAATACAAAGCTACAGTAAAGGTTCATGGGGTCTTTCCGTCTTTCCGCGGGGAGATTGCATCATCACAAACATTTCAACTTCGCTGAGTCTCAGGAGGAGACAGTGTGGCCATCGTTACGCCATTCGTGCAGGTCGGAACTTACCCGACAAGGAATTTCGCTACCTTAGGACCGTTATAGTTACGGCCGCCGTTTACTGGGACTTCAATCAAGAGCTTGCACCCCATCATTTAATCTTCCAGCACCGGGCAGGCGTCACACCCTATACGTCCACTTTCGTGTTTGCAGAGTGCTGTGTTTTTATTAAACAGTCGCAGCCACCGATTTTTTGCAACCCCGTTGGGCTCCCTCTGTACGAGTTCACCTACTTGGGGCATACCTTCTCCCGAAGTTACGGTATCAATTTGCCGAGTTCCTTCTCCTGAGTTCTCTCAAGCGCCTTAGAATACTCATCTCGCGCACCAGTGTCGGTTTGCGGTACGGTCGTCAATAGCTGAAGCTTAGTGGCTTTTCCTGGAAGCAGGGTATCACTCACTTCGTCTGCAAGCAGACTCGTTATCACCCCTCATCTAAGCCCGGCGGATTTGCCTACCGAGCACGACTACAGGCTTGAACCAACATATCCAACAGTTGGCTGAGCTAACCTTCTCCGTCCCCACATCGCACTATTGATCGGTACAGGAATATTGACCTGTTTCCCATCAGCTACGCATCTCTGCCTCGCCTTAGGGGCCGACTCACTCTACGCCGATGAACGTTGCGTAGAAAACCTTGCGCTTACGGCGAGGGGGCTTTTCACCCCCTTTAACGCTACTCATGTCAGCATTCGCACTTCTGATACCTCCAGCATCCGTTACCAGACACCTTCACAGGCCTACAGAACGCTCTCCTACCACTTGCAATAAATTGCAAATCCGCAGCTTCGGTAACTGGCTTAGCCCCGTTACATCTTCCGCGCAGGACGACTCGATCAGTGAGCTATTACGCTTTCTTTAAATGATGGCTGCTTCTAAGCCAACATCCTGACTGTTTTAGCCTTCCCACTTCGTTTCCCACTTAGCCAATTTTAGGGACCTTAGCTGGCGGTCTGGGTTGTTTCCCTCTTGAGTCCGGACGTTAGCACCCGGTGCTCTGTCTCCCAAGCTGTACTCTGCGGTATTCGGAGTTTGCATAGGTTTGGTAAGTCGCCATGACCCCCTAGCCTAAACAGTGCTCTACCCCCGCAGGTAATACTTGAGGCACTACCTAAATAGTTTTCGGAGAGAACCAGCTATTTCCAAGTTTGTTTAGCCTTTCACCCCTATCCACAGCTCATCCCCTAGTTTTGCAACACTAGTGGGTTCGGACCTCCAGTACCTGTTACGGCACCTTCATCCTGGCCATGGATAGATCACTTGGTTTCGGGTCTACACCCAGCGACTGATTCGCCCTATTCGGACTCGATTTCTCTACGGCTTCCCTATTCGGTTAACCTTGCCACTGAATGTAAGTCGCTGACCCATTATACAAAAGGTACGCAGTCACCCTTGCGGGCTCCTACTTTTTGTAAGCATGCGGTTTCAGGATCTATTTCACTCCCCTCCCGGGGTTCTTTTCGCCTTTCCCTCACGGTACTGGTTCACTATCGGTCGATTACGAGTATTTAGCCTTGGAGGATGGTCCCCCCATATTCAGACAGGATTTCTCGTGTCCCGCCCTACTTTTCTCTAACTTAGTACCACACGTCTGTTTTCGCATACAGGGCTATCACCTGCTATGGCCGGGCTTTCCATCCCGTTTTGCTAACAGTCGTGCTATCACTAGAAGGCTCTTCCGATTTCGCTCGCCACTACTTTCGGAATCTCGGTTGATGTCTTTTCCTCGAGCTACTGAGATGTTTCAGTTCACCCGGTTCGCCTCGCATACCTATGTATTCAGTATGCGATACCTCTTGCGAGGTGGGTTTCCCCATTCAGAAATCTCCGGATCAAAGCTTATTTGCCAGCTCCCCGAAGCTTATCGCAGGCTATCACGTCTTTCGTCGCCTGTAATCGCCAAGGCATCCACCACATGCTCTTAGTCACTTGACCCTATAACTTTGACATCTCTTTCAAGATATCGCCGTCATCTCAAGGACTTGCCAGGTCTTTCACCTGACGCGTTATGCCGTAATGTGAATAATTCCTCGATATCACTATCAAGAAACATTCGTCATTACTGAGTTCAAATTACTTCGCAATCACTTTCGCAATCACGTTTGC